>JADJJE010000040.1 GCA_016706685.1 Sandaracinaceae bacterium
GCTTCGCTCCCAACAACGGCACGTGCAACGACTCGAACGAGTGCACGGCCGACATCTGCTCCTCGAGCTCGGGCACGGGCTGCAACTCCACGCCCGTCATGAACGGGCTCCCCTGCACGGGCGGAACCTGCTCCAACGGCACGTGCCAGACGGTGAACCCGCGTCTCTTCCGCCTGAACACGGCACGCATCGAGGATCCGCACATGCACCTCGACATCCGCGCCCTCGGAATCGTCCGCCTCTGTGGCGACATCACCAATGACCCTCTGACGATCCCGGTCGTCGGTGGTCAGATCCCCGCGCTGAACCCGACGTTCACCACCCTGGTGACCACCGATGGCGTCGACCCGGATGCCTTCCTCGACTTCAGCTACGTCTTCGACTTCGACAACCTGGTTCAGACGAACCTGGCGACGGGCGTCGAACGCGGTCGGAGGCCAACCGCACGGCATCGACGAACTGTGTGCCGACCTCCGGCACGAACCTGAGCTTCAACTCAAAGTTCGGCGCACCGGAAACTGCACCCTCGGCGATGCGCAGGTCGATCCGCAGACGTGGCTCCGGCCCACGGACACCACATCGGTCGTGAACACCTCGGTCTCGGGCGCGAGCGGGTGCTTCATCTCCACCAACAGCGTCGCCGGCGGAAACGGTCGCACCTTCACCTTGGAGCTCGTGCTTCAGGGCCAGAACGTCGCCATCCCGCTCTCCGACGCCGCGTTCTCGGGCACCTTCACGGGTGAGCCGGCGACGGGCATCACCAACGGTGTCCTGACCGGCTTCCTGCGCCTGGCGGACTCCAACATCAACGTGAACGTCACGGACCCGGTCAACATCACGGTCAACCTGCGGGACAACGTCCTGCCGGATGGCGTGAACCAGGGGAACGCCTGTGGTGGTGGCGGCTTCGGGACGCAACGCGATGGCTTCGATGACGGCGTGGCGCCGGGTCGTGCGCCTCACCCGACGCTCGGCAACGGCTGGTGGTTCTTCATCGACTACACGTCGGGCTCCGTCACCGTCTCCTCGGGCTTCTGAGTTTGCCCCGGGCGACTCGGCCCCGCGCCGAGTCGCCGACTAGAAATGTGAACCCCCGCCTCGAGCAATCGATGCGGGGGTTTTCGTTTGGTATGTGGTGATGGTTGATGCGCGCATCACGGACCGGTATCGTTGCGCCGCCATGAGCCAAGACATCCCGCCAGTGCCTCCTCCCCTCCCCGAATCCGATGACGTCGAGGAGCTCGGCCTCGAGATGCTGGACAGTCTTCCGCCCGTGCCGCCTGCGCCGGACGAAGTGGACTCGTCGCTCGATCCGTTCGGTGCGGCTGCGCTCGCTGCGCCCGCGCTCCCGGGGGAGCCGCCGCCCAACCCGCTGCTGGCGGTGCAGCGCTCGCCCTCGCCGCTCGGTGGTTCGCCGCTCGGCGGAGGCATGACGCTGGGCGAAGAAGATGATCGCTCCATCGAGAAGATCGGCACGCGCACGACCAAGTCGGGGCGGATGATCGTGGGCGCCATGGTCGTTGCGCTCATCGCCATCGGCGGGTGGGCGTTCGTCAGCCGCCAGCACCACGAGGACCGCTTCGAGCGCCTCGAGGAGATCGGCCGCATGGAGGACCGCGAGGCCATGCTCGCCGCGCTGCGCGCCTACTTGCCCGAGGCGCCCTACGACGACGTGAAGGAGCGCGTGCTCGCGAACCTCGGTCACTTCCGAGATGCCGAAGCCGTGCCCGCCATCATCGGTGAGCTGCACAACGGCGGCGTGGTCCGCCGTGCAGCGGCGCGCGCGCTGGCGCAGATCGGCTTGCCCGCCGCCGAGAGCGCGAAGGGGCCGCTGTTCGACGTGCTGGCCGACACCGACGAGCGCGACCGCGCGCAGGTGGTGTGGACGCTGGCGCTGCTGCGCGAAGAGCGCGCCGCCGACGCCGTGCTCGAGATGTTCATGTCGGGCCGCCTCCAGGCGCTCGATGACTTCTCGCCCGACGTGGTCGTGGCGGTGCTGGGCACCGAGCGCCTGGGCACCGACGCGCTGATCCGCCACGACAGCGAGAGCGTGCGCGTCCTCACGGCCCACGCGCTGGCCGAGGGCCGTGGCACGGAGGTGGTCGAGCCGCTGACGCGCATGCTGTCGGCCGAGCTGGAGCGCCCGGCGCCCACGCGCGACTCCACCGAGGGCTCACGCTCGCCCGAAGTCATCCGTGCCGTCACGGCAGGCCTCGGCCGCACCGGGGACGCGCGCGCGGCTCGCCCGCTCTTCAACGTGCTCAACGCGCACCGCGACCTGCGCGCCAGCGTGCTCGAGTCGCTGCGCCAGAGCGCGTCCGGCACCCAGCTGGCGGTGCTCGCCCGCGAAGCCAGTGACCGCGACCTGTTGCTGGACCTCGTGAAGATGATGGCGCGCACGCACGACCCGCGCGTGGCCGACAACCTGGCGGGCTTCCTCGCGCACGCCGACGAAGAGATCCGCACCGAGGCCGCCTTCGGCCTGGCCGAGCTCGAAGACCCGCGCGCGGCTGGCGTGCTGGTGGCCGTCGCCCGCACGGGCGTGGGTCGCGCCGACGACGCGTTCGGCGCCCTGCGCTACGTGGCCTCGGCCGAGGTCGCGGCCCCGCTCCGCGAGCTGCTGGAGCACCGCCCGGCCCGCCGCGCCGACATCCTGCGCGCCATGGGTCGCTCTGGTGACGCGTCCTTCGGTTCTTTCTTGATCGAGCAGCTGGAGGAGACCGACGCGGGCGCCGCGGCCCTGGCCCTGGCCGACCTCGACTACACGCCGGGCTTCGTGCAGCTGCGTCGCCTCTCGCGGCGGCCCGGCAACCTGAACATGGGCACCACCGGCCCGAGCGACCGCTCGCTGGCCACGCAGAGCGTGCTGGACGCTCGGCGCTCGGCGCTCATGGGCCTCGGCGCCTACGGTCGCTCCGAGATCGTGGACGACATGATCGTCATCGTGGAGGACGGACAAGACGACTACGAGCTCCGTGAGATCGCCGCCGCCAACATCGGCATGGTGGCCACGGACGAGCAGATGGCGGCGATCTTCACCAAGATCCTGGACGCCTCGCTCTCGCTCCCGTCACGCAAGAACTACGCGGCGGCCCTCTGGCAGCGTTCCCGGCCGGCGCTCAACGCGCGCATGCTGGAGCTGGCGGGCAACCAGGAGGTCTCGTACGAGATCCGCCGCGCGGCCTCGCTGGCCGTGGGCTATGCCGCCAACCCCGAGTCCGACGCGGCCCTCATCGCCATGCTGGACAACCGCGAGAGCGAGCGCGGCGCGGCCATGGCCATCGCGCTGGGCGGCGGGCCCGCGGCGGTCACTCACCTCATGGAGAAGCTGGTGGAGAACCGCGAGCTGGCGCAGATCCTCCAAGAGGCCGTGCTCAGCGAGGAGCGCGGCTGGTTCAGCCTGATCACCGAGGACATGGCCCAAGGGGCCTTGTGGCGGCGCCTGCGCACGGCAGCCCAGCTGCGCGCCGGCCTCTCGGGCTCGGCCGAGAGCTACAGCTACGCCTGGAACAAGGTGCTGGACGTGATGCGCAACGGTTGGAGCGGGCCCGGCGGCGCCAGCCGCGCCTACATCCGCGGGCAGCTGTGGAACGCCGTGCAGAGCGAGGACGCCCCCACCCGCCAGCTGGCCGCGCGGGCCATGCGTGATCTGCCGGAGCGCGGGCTCTTGTTGCGTGCCCGAGACACCGAGGGCGTGGCGTCCGAGGCGGCGCGCGAGCAGCTGGCCGAAGAGCTGCGCGCCGAGACCAACGAGGAGTGACACGATCGGGTCCGTTCAAGCGTGTTGACCGGACCATCGACCTTTCTTATTCTCGCCGTGGTTCCGCGCACTTCGAAGGTGCGCGGCCGGGTGCATGACGATGACCAAGTCCGAACTCATCGACGCTGTCGCGCAGCGAACCAAGATCACGAAGAGCCGCGCAGAGCAGGTGGTGAACTGCGTGTTCGACTCCATGACGCAGGCCATGGAGCAGAGTGAGGGCATCGAGATTCGTGGCTTCGGCAGCTTCAGCGTGCGTGAGTACCCGCCCTACAGCGGGCGCAACCCGCGCACCGGCAAGCCCGTTCACGTGGCCGCCAAGCGCTTGCCCTTCTTCAAGGTGGGCAAGGAGCTGAAGGAGCTGGTCAACCAGCCGCGCACCAACACCAACCCGCGCGCCTCAGCCGACGACGACGACGACGACGACGATTGAGCCCGTCCGCGGGCCCGCTCGCGCGGCGCTGCTGAAGGTTGACGCGCGCTGCGATTGCGTCACGGTCGGGAGCCATGTCGGATACGAACACCCTCAGCCCTGCCGAACAGCTGACCGAGCTCAAGCGCGGCGTCGTGGACCTGCACGTCGAGGCCGACCTCGCGAAGCGCCTTGCCGAGGGGCGCCCGCTGCGCATCAAGGCGGGTTTCGACCCCACGCGTCCGGATCTGCATCTGGGGCACGTGGTGCTCATGAACAAGATGCGGCAGTTCCAGGCGCTGGGACACGAGGTGGTGTTCATCGTGGGCGACTTCACCGCCCAGATCGGTGACCCCACGGGCAAGAGCGCCACGCGCTCGGTGCCCAGCGCGGAGGAGATCAAGCTCGGGGCGGAGAGCTACGCGCAGCAGGCCTTCCGCATCCTGGACACCGAGAAGACGCGCGTGGTGTTCAACAGCGAGTGGCTCTCGAGCATGCGCTTCGACGACGTCATCCGCCTGGCCGGCAAGTACACGCTGGCGCGCATGATGGAGCGCGACGACTTCAAGCGGCGCTACCAGGAGCACGAGAGCATCTCCATCCACGAGCTGCTCTACCCGCTGGCCCAGGGCTTCGACTCGGTGCACCTCGAGTGCGACGTGGAGCTGGGCGGCACGGATCAGCTGTTCAACCTCATGGTCGGCCGCGACTTGATGAAGGAGTTCGGTAAGCGCCCGCAGGTGGTCATGACCACGCCCATCCTGGAGGGGCTCAACGCGCGCTTCGAGGACGGCAAGATCGTGGGCGACAAGATGAGCAAGTCTCTGGACAACTACGTGGGCGTGGCCGAGCCGGCGGACCAGCAGTTCGGCAAGCTCATGAGCATCAGCGACCCGCTCATGTGGCGCTACTACGAGCTGCTGTCCGAGCGCCCGTCGGGGGAGCTGAAGCATCTGCGCGAGGGCTGCGACAGCGGCGCCCTCAACCCCAAGGTGGCCAAGCTGCAGCTGGCGGGCGAGATCGTGGCGCGCTTCCACAGCGCGGCCGTGGCCCGCGAGGCCGAGGCGCGCTGGCAGGCGCAGTTCTCACAGGGCGAGGTCCCGGACGACATGCCGGAGTTCACGCTCACCGGCGAAGACGGCGGGCTGTGGCTCCCGCGCGTGATGACGCTGGCCGGCCTGAGCCCGAGCACCAGCGACGGTCGGCGGCGCATCGAGCAAGGCGCCGTGCAGGTGGACGGAGAGAAGGTGTCCGACCTGAAGGCCAGCCTTAAGAGCGGCGGCACCTACGTGATCAAGGCGGGCAAGCGGGCCTGGGCGCGCGTGCGGGTGGATTGAAGGGGAGCCCACGGCTCCCACCCCCCCCCCCCCCCCCCCCCCCCCCCCCCCCCCCCCCCCCCCCCCCCCCCCCCCCCCCCCCCCCCCCCCCCCCCCCCCCCCCCCCCCCCCCCCCCCCCCCCCCCCCCCCCCCCCCCCCCCCCCCCCCCCCCCCCCCCCCCCCCCCCCCCCCCCCCCCCCCCCCCCCCCCCCCCCCCCCCCCCCCCCCCCCCCCCCCCCCCCCCCCCCCCCCCCCCCCCCCCCCCCCCCCCCCCCCCCCCCCCCCCCCCCACCCCCCCCCCCCCCCCCCCCCCCCCCCCCCCCCCCCCCCCCCCCCCCCCCCCCCCCCCCCCCCCCCCCCCCCCCCCACCCCCCCCCCCCCCCCCCCCCCCCCCCCCCCCCCCCCCCCCCCCCCCCCCCCCCCCCCCCCCCCCCCCCCCCCCCCCCCCCCCCCCCCCCCCCCCCCCCCCCCCCCCCCCCGCCCGCGCCCACGGACCCACCCCGCGCGGGGCCCACCCCCGCCCCCCTCCCGCCGGGGGTGCGGCCCGGTTGTGCCCAGGCTCCCAGCCTAAGGCGGATGCTCTCATCACACCGCGTCAGCTTCACCACGGCCCGCGGGTCGGGCCGGTCCTCGGGGAGGGCGCTCAACAGGAAGTCGGCGGGGCAGGCGCCCGCGTCCACCAGGGCGCGCAGCGGGGTGAGGTGCAGGCGCTCGGTGCGGCCGTAGCTGTCGCGCACGTTCAGTCGGTCGAGGCCATCTTCCGCGATGGTCAGTAGCTCGTCGGCCCACTCGCCCACGGCACGTCCCCCCAGCCGCGCTCTCAGGCCGTGCTGGGTGATGTCCACACGGTGCGCCACCACGTCGTCGTAGGACAGCTGCGAGGCCAGCGCCTCGGCCCGGTCGAGGGCCACGTCGTCGTACAGCACACCGCGGGCGAGCGCGGGCAGGGCGCACACCAGGTCGCGCCGCTGACTGTCCGCGCCGCGCCACTCCAGCGTGCGCTTGAGCCGCACCTCCGGGAAGAGCGTGTTCAGGTGGGTCTCCCAGTCGAGAAGCGTGGCTCGCGTGCCCTCATAGCCGTCCGCGAGGAACTCGGCGAAGCGCTGCCCCGTGTTGTGCACCACGCGCCCCTCCCGCAGGACCAGGAACATGGGCGCTTGGAGGGCCCAGGTGACGTAGTCCTGGTAGGTTGCGCCTTCCGTCCAGGCGAACGGCAGCAGCCCCGTGCGCTCGGGGTCCATGTGCAGCCACACATCGGCGCGCTCACCCAAGCGCCCGCGGTGCTGCCCCTCGTGCCACGGACTGTTCGAGAACATGGCGGTGATGATGGGCTGGAGGCGCAGCGAGACGCGCAGCTTGCGCATGGCGTCGGCCTCCGACTCGAAGTCCATGTTCGCCTGCACCGTGCAGGTGCGCTTCATCATGTCGAGCCCGCGGGCGCCGCGCGTGGGCAGGTACTGCTCCATGACGGGGTAGCGCAGCTTCGGCACGCGCGGCAGCTCGTCCACCGTGGCGAACGGGTGGAAGCCGACGCCCAGCCAGGTGAGCCCCAGCGGCTTCGAGACGGTCTCCAATTCCGCGATGTGCGCGTCCATCTCGGCGCGCGTGGCGTGGATGTCGAACAGCGGGGCGCCGGACAGCTCGAGCTGACCCGCGGGCTCGAGCGTGATGGAGGCTTCGCCGCGCACCAGGGCGATGGCCGGCGCCCCCGGGACCTCGCGCTTGGGCGTCCAGTCGTAGGTAGCCGCCAAGGCCTCGAGCACGCGCAGCACACCGTTCGGGCCGTCGAAGCTGACCGGGCGGAGGTCTCCATCCACCCCGAACTTCTCGGCCTCCGTGCCGATCCGGAACGCTGCGCGCGGGCTCTCCGCTTGGTGGAAGGGCAGGAGCAGGTCGTCCATGCCCGAGATGAGCGCAGCGTTGGGGTCTTTGGTGTCCACGGGGTCCTCGTTGCGGCTCGGTCGCCGGCAGGACCGGGACGTTACCAGGGCCGGCGGGCCTCGGCACTCGCCGCGACCAACGCCCTAGGGGGGATGAGTGGTAGGCCATCGCGCTCGAAGGAGCGGGCCAACGCGGCCTCATGGCATTCCGTCACCTGACTATTGTCCAATTGGTTATACTGCGGCGCATGGATTGGCGGATGGCATCTCGCGCGGGTTCGAATGCGCTCGCGCTCTTGGGTCTGATGAGCCTCGGCGGCTCGGCGGGGTGTTCGGTGTTCGACCCCTCGCTGGTTCCCCCCGAGGGAGAAGGTTGTGAGGGTAGGGTGCCCCCGGCGCGCGTGACCCAGCCGGACGAGCCCGGCAGCGAGCGCTACGTCGTGATCCTCCGCGACATCTTCATCGACCAGCGCGGGGACGCGAGCAGCGACCCGGCCCAGGCTCCGTGGCGCGACATCGGCTTCAACCTCGACGGGCTGTGCACGACCGCCGACGCGCCCACGAGCGAGTGCACGCCTGCAGAGGGCCTCGCCGTCGAGCTCGATGGCAACGAGGGCATCGACAACACGTTCGGAAACAGCTTCTTCCCGGTGCTGATGTTGGGGGTGGACGGCATCGACGCCGACCTGATCGCCACGCAGGAGCAGGGCATCGGCGCGGTCCTGCTGCTGGTCGATGACTGGAACGGCGCGCGCAACGACTCGCAGGTCACCGTGACGGTCACACAGACCGTGTTCGGGACGACCGCCGGGCCGGGCGGAGCAGCGCCGGACATCACCATCGTGGGCAGCGAGGCGTTTCTGCCGGATGGCACCACACCTGCACCCCTTCCCGCGTGGGACGGGACGGACTACTTCTGGGGCCGCGACGACACGTTCGTGGCAGGCGATCCAGGTTTGCCCAACGTGCGGGTCACCACGGCTTACGTCACGAACGGCGTGCTGGTGGCCCGGCTGCCCGACCGGACGCCCATCAAGCTGGTGGGCACCGACATCGGTGTCGAGGTCACCCTCACGGACCTGCTCGCCACGGGCAACATCTACGAGATGTTCATCGAGCCGTCCGACACGCCCCCCAAGGTGGTCGTGGCTGGGCGCTGGGGCTTCAACGACATGGTCGCCCAGTCGGCGAACGTGGGCATCTGTCAGGGCACCTCGCTCTTCCGGACGCTGACCACGATCCTGAACGGCATGATCGACGTTCTGCAGGACCCGCCGGAGGACCCCGATCCCAGCCTGCCGTGCGACGCGCTCAGCGTGGCCGTGACGTTCGACGCCTATGTGGGCAACTTCGGTGGAGTGGCGGAGGGCCAGGACATCCCCAGCCCGTGCCCGGCCCCCTGAGGGGCTGACAAGCGCGCCGGCGGATGGTATCTCGCGAGGCCGTCCCCCCCTGAAAGTCCAGAAACGTGACCCAGCGACCCCTAGAGGCTTATATCGGTGAAGGTCTGACGCTCAAGGGCAGCGTCAGCGGAGAAACCGACATGGACATCGATGGGCGAGTCGAAGGCAGCATCCACCTGCGCGGACACGTGCGGGTCACCGAGCGAGGTCAGCTCACGGGCGCCGTGACGGTCGGCTCGCTCACGGCGCTGGGACGCGTGGTGGGCGACGTGTGGGCCACCGACGCAGTCCATGTGGGAGAGACCGGCCGCGTGGTGGGCGACGTTCGCGCTGCGCGCGTCTCGCTCGATGACGGTGGGCTGCTGGACGGCGCCATCGACATGGACTTCGACCTGCCGGCAGGTCTCTTGGAGGCACGATGACTCGTCCTTCACTCATCCCCGGCAGCGTGACCGTGGAAGGCGAGCTCACCGGCCGCGGTGATCTGGTCATCCTCGGCCGCGTGCTCGGCGACATCACCATCGACGGGCTGCTCATCATCGAAGAGGGCGGCGCCGTGCGCGGCGAGGTGCGCGCCGCGAGCGTGGTCATCCGCGGCGCGCTGGCGGGCGACGCGGTGGGCCAGGAGAGCGTGCGGGTGGAAGCCGGCGCCCAAGTGGTGGGCGACTTGCGCGCGCCGCGCATCAAGGTGGCCGATGGCGCGCAGCTGAAGGGCCGCGTGCAGATCGGCGCCGAGGCTGGCCTGTCGCCAGTGAAGCAGGTGGCCCCTGGGCCGCGCGTGCGGCGTGCTCGCCCCGCTGGGTTGACGGAGGCCATGTCGCTCTCGGCGCCAGCGCCCGTGGTGGCTGCGGCGCCCGTGGTGGCTGCGGTGCCCGTTGCGGCGGTGGTCGCTCCCGTGGCGGCGCCCGTTCGCTCACCTGCGCCGGTGGTACGTGCTGCGCCGGCCGTCACGCCGCCCGCGTCGTTCACGCGGCCGCCCCTGTCCATGCCCCGCCTCACGCGGGTCGCCGCCGAGCGGCGCTAGGCGGGTGGGAGTACTCATGACCGACCGTCTCCTCGAGATGCTGCGCGAGCACAGCTTTCGCCGCGGCACGTTCACGCTCAGCTCTGGCAAGACCAGCGACTTCTTCATCGACTGCAAGCCCACCGTCCTGCGCGCTGAAGGTCACGTGCTGGTGGGGGCCGCGCTCATGGACGCCGCCCTCCGCCTCGCAGGCAGCCTCTCGGCCGTGGCCGGGGTGGAGCTCGGGGGCTGCTCGCTGGCCAGCGCCGTGGCGTTCCACTCGTTCACCCAGGGCCGACCGCTCGACGCGGTGTACGTCCGCAAGACGCAAAAGGGGCACGGCACCCAGCGCTTGCTGGAGGGCGCCGCTCACCTGCCGCAGGGGGCGCGCGTGGTGGTGCTGGAGGACACGGTCACCACGGGAGGTTCCACGCTGCGAGCGGTGGCTCAGATCCGCGAGGCAGGCCTCACGGTGGCAGGCGTCGTCTCGGTGGTCGACCGCCTCGAGGGAGGCGCTGCGGCCATGGCCGAGGCTCAGCTTCCGTACGTTTCGTTGTATTCTCGCACCGACTTCATGACCCCGGAAGCGCCCGCCCGATGACCCGCATGCCCCGAGCCACGGCGCTGCGCACGAAGCGCTTCGGTCTCTGGGCGCTGCTCTTCTGCTTGGGCTGTGCCAGCCCGGCCGTGGTCTCCCTCACCACGGGCCCGCGCGACTACACCCCCAACGACTACGAGGACGTCTACGAACGCTGGACCCGGTCGGAAGAGGACTTCGCCTGGGGCCGGATGACCGACGTGCTGCGCGTCACGGCCACGTTCGAGTCCTGGGAGTTCCGCTGGGCCTACGTGGTGCGCTACGCCGACGACCACAGCCTGGTGCCGGCCGCCCGTGACGAGATGCTGCGCGCCACCCTCGACGACGCGGGGACGCACCATCGGTTCTTCGTCACGCTCGCCGGCGACCAGTTCCGCGAGTCGAACCTCGCCGGCCGCGGGAGCGCCTGGCGCGTGCTGCTGATCGCCCCCGATGGCTCTCAGAGCGAGCCCATCGATCTCGAGCGGGTGCGGCGTCCGACCGCCGCGCAGCAGGTCTACTTCCCGTCGGTCACCACCTACCGCGAGGTCTTCCGGCTGGCGTTCCCGGCCACCCGCGAGGACGGAACCGCTGCGATTCCAGAGGGGGCCGACCACATCATCCTGCGCTTCACGGGGGCTCGCGGTCGCGTCGACCTGCGCTGGGACCTCGAGCCCTGAGGCTGCGCAGGGGCGCCGCTCGGGTGCTCCGTGGAAATCGCCTGGAAATCCAGCGGCAAATGTCGTTGACGCCTGCGCCGTCGCGCATGTATAGTCGCCCCGAACAATCTAAGTTCCTGAATTCTAAGGAGCTTTTGTCATTGCCCCCCACGTGTTGCGTGGGGCTGGAGGTCCGCATCATGCTGCGCGCGATTCCTACCCGTATTCTGATCCTGACGATGTTGGCGGCTCTCGCTGCGCCGCTGTTCGGCTGTCACGCCGACGAGAACGACCCCGAGGGCCAGGCCGAGGAGCTCGCGGATCCCGTTCGTCGCCAGAACGCCATCCACAACCTCCATCGCATCTACACCACCGCGCTCGCGGACGCGTCGGGCAACCGCGCGGCACCCGAGGTGGTGGCCGTCGCCGACGTCATCGTCCCGGCGCTGAACGACACCTACCTCAACTTCCTCGAAGACCGCAGCAACGGCCAGGCCATCCTGGACCTGCTCAAGGAGCTCCAGGACCCGCGCGGTCTGCCGGCCATCAAGAAGGCCCTCGAGTGGCGCACCGGCGTCACCGAGCTCCACGCGGTGCGCGCGGCGCAGGCCATCGGCTCCATGACCATCCCCGACGGCGAGAAGGCCGGCGTGGCCACCGCGCTCGGCACCGCGTTCGACGCCATCACCGGCGTGCGCGAGGTGGACAACCAGATGCGCATCGAGTTCGTGCGTGCGCTCGGCACCCTGCGCCACAACTCGGTCACGCCGGTGCTGGTTCGCATCATGCAGAACCAGTCCGAGAACCAGCACTTCCTCATCAACCGCCTGGCCGCGCGCGAGCTCGGTGAGATCGGTGACCCGGAGGCGGTCGAGCCCATGATCGGTGCACTGTTCCAGTTCGCCCCCAACAACCCCGGCATGCGCATGAACGACGTGGCAGCCGAGGCCCTGGTGCGCATCGGACGCCCGGCGCTCCAGCCCATGCTGCAGGTGCTCGCGGGCAGCCACGCGGCGGCCAACACGGCGGCCGACGCGCTCATCGCGGCAGTGCGCACGCGCCAGCCGGGCCTCACCATCAACCGCGCTCAGGTCGTGGGCCCCGAGGCCACCACCACGCTGGGCATGCTCGGCTTCGCGGACGCCTTCGAGCCGCTGCTCGCCGAGACGCGCGCCGAAGAGGTGGACCGCAAGCTGAACGGCTGCATCGCGCTCACGCGCCTCTCGCTCAGCGAGGCCCAGCACACGCAGGTGCGCACCGTGATCACCGCCCTCTACGCCAGCTTCAGCGCCAACCAGGTGGAGATGCGCGCCCAGCTCTTGGCCACCATGGCCAACACCTTCGACGCCGGTTATCTGCCGCTCTTCCTGACGGCGGCGCGTGACGCCGAGTCGCATCCTGCCCTGCGCGAGACGGCCATCGCCAGCCTCGGCAAGCTCGCCAACCGCGCCCAGGCCACCGAGCTGCGCGCCGTCATCGCTGCCGACGCCGACAACGCCCAGCGCTACAACGAGTACGTCGGCGCGTACCTGACGCTGGCCGAAGAGTGCGACACGAACGTGTCCTGCTACGTGGGCAAGCTCGGCGACGCGAACGCCAAGGTGGCCGAGAAGGCGGCATACATGATCGGCCTGCTGGCTCCGGACAACCAAGCCGACGCCATGACGGGTCTCGCCGCGCAGCTCGGCCACGCCACCTTCGAGGTGCGCTTCGCCGCGCTGCTCGCGCTCGACCACATCGCCGTCGCGGGCAGCCAGGCCGGCGTCGACAAGATCGAGGAGCTCAGCACCCAGGAAGACGGCCGCGCCATCTGGATGCAGTTCAAGGGCATCGCGCTCCCCATTCAGGCTCGCCTGCGCGCCCGCCTGCCGAGCTGACGGCGCGGCATGGTGCGCCTCGAGGTCATCTCCGGCGACGACGCCGGTCTGGTCGTAGAGCGCGACGTCGACGTCCTGCGCATCGGTCGCGCGGCCGACTCGCACGTCCCGCTCACGGCGCACCATGTCTCGGGTACCCACGCGTCCGTGGTCTTCTGCGCAGAGGGCCACGTGGTGCGGGACCACCACAGCACCAACGGCACGGGCCTGCGGCGGGGCAACGAGGTCTTCTCGCTGGAGAACCAGCCCGGGCGTGAGATGTTGCTGCGCTCGGGCGATGTGCTCTTGCTTGGCGAGCGGGAGCAGGCCGTGCAGGTGCGCGTGCAGCTCACCGAGGACCAGGACGCCACCGAGTTCGTCCAGACCCGCGAGGTGGGCGACGTGGGCCCCGTGGAGGAGCGCGCCGCGCTCGACCGCGAGGTGCTGCGCGCGCTCTACCAGGCGCAGAAGCGCATCAGCGGGGCGCTCGACCTCGAGAGCGTCATCGACGCCGTGGCGGAGTCGGTGTTCCAGTTCCTCTCGCGGGCCACGCACATGACCATCGCCCTCGCCGAAGAGGACGAGGTGGGCGCTGGCCGCAGCAAGACGCCGCAGTACGTGGCGGTGGGCAGCCGCGTGCGCGGAGGCACCACGCTCGATCCCATCCCGGTCACCCGCAGCGTGTTCAAGAAGGTGGTCAAGGAGCGCGCGGCGGTGCTGGCGGCCGACGCCAAGACCGACGTCGGTGCTTCGGTGTCGCTCATGGCGGCCCAAATCCTGTCCACCATCGGCGTGCCGCTCTGGCAGGGCGAGGACATCGTGGGCGTGCTGCAGGTGGACAACCGGGCGGCCAGCGGCATCTTCAAAGAGAAGGATCTCGACCTGCTCATGCTCATCGCCCAGAGCGCCAGCCACGGGGTGGTGCGCGCGCGCATGCTGGCCAAGCTGAAGCGCGCGGAGGAGCGTCAGCGCACGGAGAACACGTACCTGAAGTCGCGTGAGAAGACGCGCCGCTTCGAGGGCATGATCGGCGAGAGCGCGGCCATTCAGAGGCTGACCAGCCAGCTCCGCAAGGTGGTGGACACGCGCGTCACGGTGCTCATCGAGGGCGAGACCGGCACGGGCAAGGAGCTGGTGGCCAGCGCCGTGCACTACTGGTCCAACCGCGCAGACCGCCTGTTCGTGGCGCAGAACTGCGCGGCCATGCCCGAGAACCTGCTGGAGAGCGAGCTCTTCGGGCACAAGAAGGGCGCGTTCACGGGGGCCACCGAAGACAAGAAGGGCCTCTTCGAGCTGGCCGACCTGGGCACGCTCTTCCTGGACGAGGTGGGCGAGATGCCACTCTCGCTGCAGGCCAAGTTGCTGCGCGTGCTGCAAGAGGGCGAGGTGCGGCCCGTGGGCAGCAACACTACCCGCAAGGTGGATGTGCGCATCGTGGCGGCCACCAACCGCACGCTCGAGAACGAGGTGCGCGAGGGGCGCTTCCGCGAAGACCTCTACTACCGCCTGCAGGTGTTCCCGCTGCGGCTGCCCCCGCTGCGCGAGCGCGGCGACGACGTGCTGCTGCTGGCGGCGCACTTCCTCGAGCGCTACGCGCGCGAATTCGGGCGGTCCTCCGCCACGTTCTCGCAAGAGGCTTCGGAGCTGCTGCGCGCCTACAACTGGCCTGGCAACGTGCGCGAGCTGGAGAACGAGGTGCAGCGCCTGGTCATCCAGATGGACGAGGGCGAGAGCATCGTGGCGCCGCGCCACCTGAGCTCGCGCATCGGCAAGGTGGAGGGCGCCACGCTGCGCGTGCTGCCCGCCGGCGGTGAGCTCAAGGACATGATGGACGAGGTGGAGCGCGCCATCCTGCGGGCCTCACTGGACGAGCACGACAACAACAAGAGCGCCACGGCCAAGACGCTGGGGATCACCCGCGAAGGCCTGCACAAGAAGCTCAAGAAGTTCGGGATGGGCTGAGTGGAGGTCCCGCAGGACGAGACGTTCCGTGAGGAGCGCGAGCGCTTCGCGCTGCGCTGGAACTGCGAAGACTGCGCGCTCTTCGACGACAAGGAGCGCTGCGTGCACGGCTTCCCCACGCACCGCCACCGCCGGTCGCGCTACCTGGACCCGAGCGCGCCCATCCTGATCTGCAAAGAGTTCGACCTGGGCTGACGCGGGCCTGTGCGCGGGCCGAGTGCGTCAGCGCACCAGGAAGCGCCCTAGCGCGCGAATGAGGGGGGCCACATCGTCCGCAGCGGCCATCTCGCGCGCGCTGTGCATGGAGAGCATGGGGTTGCCCACGTCGATGGCCGGGATGCCCAGCTGCGCCGCGGTGATGGGGCCAATGGTGCTCCCGCAGCCGAGGTCCGAGCGCGTCACGAACTGCTGCACGGGCGTGCCCACTTCGCGGCAGAAGGCCATGAAGCGCGCGGCGCTCTCGGCGTCGGTGGTGTAGCTCTGGTTGACGTTGGTCTTGATCACCACGCCACCGCCCAGCTCGGGCCGGTGCGCAGGCTCGTGCTTGTCCAGATGGTTGGGGTGCGCGGCGTGGGCCATGTCGGCCGACACCAAGAACGACCGTCGCAGCGCGCGGGCCGTGTTGTCACGCGAGCCGCCCTTGGCCGACAGCGCCACCGTGACGCGGTCCAGCAGGGTGCCCAAGAAGCTGCCGGCGGCGCCTTGTGCGCTGCGGCTCCCGACCTCCTCGTGGTCGAACAGGATCACGCCCCGCGTGGCCGCCGCTTTGTCGGTCGCGCCGCGCACCAGGGCCTCGATGGCCGCGTGGCAGCACGCCAGGTTGTCCAGGCGCCCGGCGTTCAGGAACTCGCGCTTGATGCCCGAGCGGGTGGCCGGCGTGACCTCGTAGCAGCCGAGGTCCCAGCTCACGATCTGCTCGGGGGTGAAGTCGCCGTGCGCGTTCAGCTCGGTGACCAGCGCCTCGCGCAGCGACGTGGCGGTGCTGGTGAGCGCCCACAGTGGCGGCAGGTGCTTCTGCGCGTTGAGCACCAGCCCGTCGGTGTTCACGCCGCGGTTGAGGTGGATGGCCAGCGAGGGCACGCGCAGCAGCGGCCGCGCGAAGTCCACCAGGTGCAGCGCCAGGCCCGCGTTGGTCTGCACCGCCACGCGCCCCGCCAGCGAGAGGTCGCGGTCGAGCCACGTGTGGTACAGCACGCCGCCGTAGGGCTCCACGGCCAGCTGTCGGCAGCCGCCCGCGTGCAGGTCGGGTGAGGGCTTCACGCGCAGGTTGGGCGAGTCCGTGTGCGCGCCGATCAGCGAGAAGCCGGCGTCGGCCGGCTGGGCGGTGCCGGTGTGGAATGCGGCCAGCGTGGTCCCGCTGCGCACCACGTAGAACTTCTCGTTGGGCTCGAGCTCGAGCGCGTCACGCTCGTCGCGCTCGCGATAGCCCGCCCCTTCGAGGCGAGCGACGACCTCACGGACGGCATGGTATGGAGAAGGCGCGCGGTCGATGAAGCCGAGCAGGTCGTCGGCGGCGTCGAGCTGAGTCATGAAGCCCCATATATCAGGTCGCCCTCTTCTGTGTCGCCTCGCATGCTGTGTGCGCCTCGCGTGCGTGGTCGCGCTCTTGGGCTGCGGTGGAGACACGCACGAGAGCGCAGCGCAGCCGGCGCCCGGCCAGGCAGCGCTCGCCAGCTCCCCGAGCGCTGGCGGCGTGGCCTTCACCGCGGAAGCCGTCGAGGCCTTCGACCTGCGCCTCGACCGCGAGGGGCCACTGTTGGTCGCGGCGAGCGCTGGCGCGGTGACCGGCACGCGCTTCGATCGGCAGGCGGGACGCCTGGCTCTCCCGCAGCACGTCGCCACCGTCGCCGGTCGTGTTCGCGCGCTGGTGGCCGGTGTCGCGATCGGACGCAGCGCGGTGGCTTGGCTGCGAACCGCAGACGGGCATGCGCACGTGGAGCGGGTGCTCGGAGGGGGCCGGCTCCCCGTGTTCGGGCCCGCCACGGAGCTCGAGCGCTGGGCCACCAGCGAGCAGGAGGCGTCGAGCAACGTGGGGGCCCAGGATCTCGCGCTGTGGTCGACTCCCCTCGGGGACTTTCGCCTCTTGCATCGCGCCGCGCCCATGGCGTGCGAGGCGAGCGCCGCCTGCGCCACCTACCGCCACAGTCGGCTGTCTGACCCGGTGGGGGAGAGTCGCTCGAGCGCCTCGCTGGCCGCTCCGGTGGTCTGTCCGTGGGCGCTGCCAGGGCTCGTCATGGCCGGCGGCAGGATGTACTACGGGCTCTGCGTGCTGGTGGACGGAGCGCCGCTCTCCACGCTCTACCTGTTGCAGCCCGAGCCGCAGTACGCGCAGGCCGAGCGTGCGTTGGCCGAGTGCCGCCCCTTGGGCGTGCTGGCCGCAGCAGATGCCACGGGCGCGGAGGCTGCGCTGTTCGCCGCGGATTGCCCGGAGGGCCGCGTGGCCGTGAGCCTGGCCGCGCCGGGTGTCAGCGTCAGCCCTGTGGGGCCCGTGCAGGCCCCCACCTGCAGCGCAGCAGGCCCCGTGCTGCACGTGGGGGGCCTCCGTGTCCCGATCCCCGCGCCGCGTGACCGCCTCGAGGGCTTCTTGCCCAGCGACGTAGCGCCAGCCGGTGCGCGCGTGCTCTGGACCGGGGACGTCTTCGTCGTGGCCGAGCTCCTCGGCAGCCAGCTCAGCCTGCGCACGTGGTCGTGCGAGGCAGCTGCGACGGCCCGCTAGGCTCGGGCTGAGCGGGTCAGCCCCCGAGCGGCGTCGGGTCCACGTCGTCCAGCACCCCGTCGTCGTCGAAGTCCTGAACGGGCGGGGCAGGGTGCTCGAGCAGCAGCGGATCATCGTCCAGGGCCTGCCGCAGCAGGTCTTCCAGGAACACGCGCACCTCCGGGACGGGGTTGGTGATGGCGATGGGCTCGGGCAGACGGACGAAGGTGGTCCATACGTGCCCGCGGGCTCCAACGATGCGGGTTACGTTGGTCTTGCTCAGACCTCACCGTGGGTCGCCGGGGCGAACGCGAGCAACAGCCGGTGCGCCCGCGCACGTTGGCCGAAAAGCAGGCCCTGCCACCAGCGGCAGGTCCATGATGGGCGCGTAGCGTGGGCCCAGCTGCCCGAGTCCGAACGACACGGCCAGCCCCTCGGTCCCGGCGTTGGCGAGCACCTCGTCCCCCACGGACTCGAGGATGACCACGTCGCGCGGCGTGCCCTCGAGCGCTCCGAGACCAGCGCGGTCGAAGGCGAGCGGTGCGAAGTTGATCGGGTCGCCGCCGTCCAGCATGGCGTTCCCCAGCGCCACCACCGGGTGGAACCGGTCGAACGTCCCGCGCGCGCGGTAGATGGTGGTCAGCGCGAACGACAGGAACCCGGCGAGCGTTGGCCCGTGAGCGCCCGCCAAGTCGAGGATGCCGCCTCCCGGCCCGCACAGCACGATGGCGCGCAGGTGGGGTTCCACGCCGGCCAGCACCCCGCCGATGACGCCGCCGAAGGACTCGCCGAAGTAGACGATGCGGTCCGGGTCGAGCGCGGGCGCGGGCCCCATGCCGCCCCCCAGCAGCGGGGTCAGGTCCAGCGCGGGGTCGCGGATCATGCGCACCACCTCGCCCCAGTCGATCACCGTCTGCGCGATCTCGTCGCATCGCCAGGATGTTGGTGAAGGTGTGGAAGAGCCGGAAGGTGGTCTGCAGGCCCTCCACGTCGCCGAAGCCGTCGGCCCCGGCCACCGTGCCCGAGAAGCCGCTCACCACCTCGGCGAGGTCGCGCTCCTCATCCACCGGGTCGTAGCGGCTGCCGTGGCTCGACGCGTCGATGGCGATGGTGGCGTAGCCCGCGCGGGCGGCCGTCTCCATCATCATGGTCATCTGCATGCGTGACGCGCCGAGGCCGTGGCCGTAGAGCATCACGGGGTATCCGCTGGCTGGCGCAGGCGCGGACGGCAGCGCGATGGTGACGGGGATGGTGTGCGCCGTAGCTTGCACCACGGGCTCTCCGGCGTCGTCCAGCTCGAAGGTGCCGCTCTCGGGGCCATTCGCTGCTGGCCCGGGCAGGTCTGCGCGCCGGAAGAGCGTGGTGGTCAGCGTTCCCGTCGCCATCACGGCGATGCTCGCGTGCGCCATGCCCGTGGGGTTGTCCCAGCCCGCGACCTCGTCCACGCCACCAGCATCCAGCGTGGGCGTCCCCAGCACGTCGTCGAGCGCGGCGGCTCCCACGAACACCACGGAAGGGTCGTCGAACGTGAGGCTGGGGGCAGGCAACGCCTCCAGCTGCGTGCGCGCGCTCAGCAACGCGTCGCGGTGGTGAGCCACGCGGAACGCCATGACGGCCAGCAGCTCGCGGCGCGGAAGCCCCGCACTCACCACGGCGTCGGCCGCCTCACGCGTGGTGCGGAAGCGATCGGGGACGCCTGTGAGCCGCACGTCCAGCAGCCGCTCGAAGCCAGCCGCTCGTCGGAAGGGGCCATCCAGCGCGCGGAGCGCATCGGTCACCACCACAGCAAAGCGACCTCCAGGCGGGAGCGGGTGGCCCGGCCGCGGCGACCCGACCACGCGCAGGCGGCTCTCGTCCCAGCGCCAGTCGAAAGGCCACGCCGCACCGCTGTCGTCCACCACGTACACGGCGGTGCCAGTCGCGCTCGTCTCGGCGGGCAGCGACGCGGGGTCGATGGGCGCCGACACGAAGACCTCCACGGCCGGGCGGGTGGAGAAGCCGTCGAGCGTGGCCAGCAGCGGACGCACGCCGGCAGCGCCCGTGGGAGTCACCGCCTCGATGCCCGGCAGCGCGCCGATGTGACCGCTCGCATCGAGCCACGGATCACCGGGGAACGGCAGCTCGCCGTAGGTCGGCTCGTCCTCGCTCGGCAGCGCGAACAGCACGGTTGGCTGCGATGAGGACCCGTCGTCTGCGCAGCTCGCGACGAGGAGGAAGGTGCCGAGGACGAAGCTGAGCCAGAGCGCGCGCATGCCCGAGAGTACGCGCGCCGGCACCTCGCCCACAACTGCGCGCGGTGTCGCCTTCTTCCGAGGTAGGCGCGCCGCGAGGGCTTCTACGGACTCTCGCTGCCCTGCGGCGTGCCTCTCGAGGAGCCACCCTTCGGTTCTTCGCGCTGTCCCGCCGAGCTCGGGCGCAGCGCGCGGGCCAGCGTGGCCAATGGGTTCCAGCCTAGCGTCTCACTCAGGCTGGTCGCCTCTGGAATGCGCTCGCGCAGCGCTTGGCCGAGCGGGCGGAAGAGCGTGAGCAGCTCGGTCCCGCCCAGCAGCTCGCTGGTGGCGCGCGTGAACGAGCGCAGCGCGTCGGCGCCCAGCGCGACCGCCACGTAGGTGGGGGTGGGGTGCACCAGGATCTCCCGCGCTGCCACGGCGGTCACCCAGGCCCCCGGGTCCGGCACCCGCAGCAGACGCTCGAGCGTTCGACGTTGCCCGTAGACACCCAGGTGCAGCGGGGCGAGGTGCGTGCCGATGCCGTGCGCGAGCGCGCGGTGGTCGCGGTGGTAGTCGCCGCTGAGCGGACCCGCCCACGCCAGCAACCGCTCGGGGCCCACCACTTGGTCGATGCCGTCGCGCCGCCGGCTGAGCGCCACACCCGTTGCCACCTCGTTGTCGTCGTAGAGCACCAGCGCGAACGAGTGCCCCACCGGGAGCAGCAGATCGAACGCGCGGCGCACCGTGCTGCTGGTGGGCAGCGGGGCTCCGGGCAGCGGGGGCCACGTGGACAGCCAGCCAGCGGCCTCCACCTCGCGTACGGCGCGCAGCAGCGCCAGGAACTGCATCAGGTCGTGGTTCCACGCGTGGCTCGCGCCGGGGTCTGCGTGCAGCGCGTGGGCTTCGCGCGACGCGGCCAGCCAGCCCAGCGCCAGCCGCTCGGCAATCTCTTCGAAGGCCCCTTCCACGGTGAGGATGGCGCGGGCCACACCGTGCTCTCGGCACAGCCCACGCAGGTCCACGCCGGCGGACAACGGGGACTCGAGCGTGACGGGCCCTCGGCCAAGCACCACTGCGTTCAGCACGCGCCGCGCTTCGTCCACGGCGATGAGCAGCGTGCCCTGCCGCCCGCGCGTGTCGGGCCGCAGCAGGTCGAGGAGCGAGGCCCACTGAGCGGCGTCGAAGCCCTCGAAGCGGATGTCGTCGCGGAAGATCATGGCGTGGCCCCGTTGGCGGGATCCGCGGGAACGAGCAGCATGCGCACCGATTGGCGCGCCACCAGCAGCGAGTCGCCCAGCGGCCCCCGTTGACTCGGGGGCAGCAAGAGGTCCCGCGCGGAGGCCCGAATCTCGGCCGGGAGCGTGGCGCGCCGTGGCTCGCTGCCGGGGTTCACGATGAACAGCACGCGGTGCCCGCGCGGGTGCACGTGCGCGGTGACGCACAGCCCCTCGCCGAGATCCGGCTCGCGCGCGAGCTGCAGCTCGGTGGCGTGCGTGGCCAGCGTCTCGTCGGGGTCACGCAGCAGCTCGAGGCGCGCCTGCGCCAGCTCGTCGAACGCGTGCTCCCGACCGTGCTCGTCGCGCCGGGGACGCCGTGGCCCACACACCACCCGCGCGCCGCCCACCGCACACGCCGCGAGCCGCACCGCGAGCGGCCGGTCGAAGAAGTCGTACGTGGGCGCGATCACCAGGCCGAGCGACTCCCACGCGGCGTCGGGAGCGTCGCCGTCCACGTACACGAACGGCACGCGCAGCCGCGTGAGCGCCGCGGCCACGGCCTCACAGCGCTCCCACCAGGCCACCTGCACCACGTCGGCGTGACCCAGCGCGTCTTGCCGACACCCGTGCACCGGGCTGCCCGAGACCACCTCCATGATGGAAGGCGAGAAGGGCCCATAGACGTGCGTGGCGCGCGACAGCCGCAGGTAGCTGCGCGGCCACACGATGCCCACACGTGCGGGCCGCTGCATGGCCTCGAACTCCACCTCGTCGAGCGCACGCAGGAGGCGCTCCCACTCGTCCGCGCCAGGCCGGCGTTGCCCGCGCTCGTCCAGCGGCGCGCCGTACCAGCGGTCGCGGTCCACCGCCATGTACGCGTTGAACGAGCGCAGCCCATGCGCACAGGCCACCAGCGCACAGAACAGCGACTCGTCTGCGCGCATGGGTGGGAACCAGGGCGGACCGCCCGCGCCCAGCTCCGGCGCGTAGGCTCCCGGCGTGGTCCCCGCCAGATACAGCGTGCGCCTCCGGATGGTCTCGAACTCCTCGGCGCGGTGGTAGTAATCGAGCCCCACCACATCCAGCTCTTGCGCCAACGCGGGCAGGCTCATGGGCAGGCCCGCCTCACCCAGCGAGATGTTGTGGAAGGTCTTCACGCGGCCGAGGTCGGGCGTGCACAGACGGTCCCGCATGGTCACCAGGCTGCGCGTGAGCAAATGCTCCTGGAAGGCCGCCCAGTCCAGGTGCAGGCCCAGCGCTTCACTCGGCTCGAAGCGCTCGGGCGGGTGGATGTCCATGATGCCGCCGTAGGCGCGACCGTGTGCCTGTGCGGCGGCCGGAAGCGTGCCGTGGCGGGCCTGCACGAAGGCGCGGAACCCCGCGCGCGCGTCCGGATGGAAGTCTTGGCCATAGGGCCCGTTGCGGAAGTAGTAGCCCGCCTCGTTGTCGATCTGCACCCACTCCACCGGGCCGTGCGGGCGGATCCGTGGTGCCAGCTGAGCGGTGACCGCGTCGAACCAGCGCCCCACTTCGGCGAGATAGGCCTCGCTGGCGTACGAGGGCACCGGGAACATGCGCGGCGGGAAGTACAGCATGACCGGGTTGCCGCGCGGCGAGCGCGCCTGGCACTGCGGGTCCAGCAGCACCCGCTCCGGAATGCCGAAGTGCGTGAGCTCGGCGTTGATGTGCGGGCCGGGCCGCACGATGGCGCGCAGTCCCAGCGTGTGCGCGAGGTCCAGGAAGGCCCCCACGTCCTTGCGGCGGTCCAGCTCGCCGAAGTCGTACCGCCCGGCCTCGACCTCGTGCACCGACCACGGGACGTACGTCTCCACCGCCGCGAATCCAAGGTTCACCAGACCCCGCAGGGCGGGCTCCCAGTCCCGACGAGGGAGCCGCCAGTAGTGGACGGCGCCGGAGCGGGGCGGCAATTGCGGGGCACGCGTGGGCGGCATCTGGCGGTGAGGGTAGGTCCGTGGAGAGCCCGGCACAACGCGCCAATCGTGCTTGCCTGGTGCGTGGGGGAGGCCTGGGACCCCCCCGCAAATTCTTTAAAGGGTGCTGGAAACGAAACTCGACCGCTGCTAGCGTCTTCGCTGCGGGCCCGAATTGAGCGCGGGTCCGTAGCACACCCAAGTGCGCATGTCATTCGTGAGAGTGGTGGGTTCGCCCACGGAATGTGAGATACGTGAGATGAGTAGCAAGTTGTTCTGCGGCGGCCTCGCATGGGGCACCACGGATGAGACCCTGCGGTCTGCATTCGAGCCCTTTGGTGAAGTGACGGACGCTAAGGTTGTGCAGGACCGAGAGACCGGTCGCTCACGCGGCTTTGGATTCGTGACCTTCGCGACCCCCGAGCTGGCCAGCAGCGCCCGCGATCAGATGGACGGTGCGTCGCTCGACGGTCGCAAGATCCGCGTGGACATCGCCCAGGAGCGTCAGGGTGGTGGTGGCGGCGGCGGTGGCGGTGCTGGCGGCCCCCGTCGTAGCGGTGGTGGTGGCGGCGGCGGCTACGGTGGTGGTGGTGGCGGCGGCGGCGGTGGTGGCGGCGGCGGCGGTGGCGGCGGCTACGGTGGTGGCGGCGGTCGCGAGGGCGGCGGCGGTGGTGGCGGCTATCGCGACGACCGGGCGGGCCGTGGTGGCGGTCGCGGTGGTCGTCCGGGCGGCGGCGGCGGCGGCGGTGGCCGTGGTGGTCGCGATGGCGGCGGCGGCCGCGGCGGCGACTGGTAGTCCCACGCGTCAGCCCACCGCTGACGAGCGGAGGAGGCGTCCGGGATTCCCGGGCGCCTCCTCGCGTTTCGGGTGGTGTGGGCGGCGGACCACGCGACCGCCCGGCGGCTCCTTGGCGGTCCGCCCCACGCATGTCCTGCATTGGGGACCTGACATGGGAGGGGCGGTCTGTTATTGCTCCGCGATGAGCGCGAGAGAGGGACGGTTGATGGCGCAGCGCGGGATGGTGCTGTGGATAGTGTCGGCAGTCGCCGGCTGCAGCGGCAGCGGGGAGGTCAACACAGCGCCCGACGCGGACGCAGGCGTCATGACCACCTCCGACCTTGGCCGAGGCGTGGACTCGGGCCCCCCCGCTCCCCCGCCCTATCAGCCCACGCCGCTCGTCTGCCAAGGTACGACGAGCGCGTGTTCGACGTACGACGACAACCGCACAGCGTGCAACGGTGTGCTCGGGTGCAACTACGGACGCTGCGAGTTTCGGGAGCTGGCGTGCATCGGGTTCGAGTCGTACCAGTGCGAGAGCGGATGCTCGTGGGATTCCTACCGAGAGCGCTGCACTCAAATCAGCGGCGGATGCAGTCGGACCAGCCCATCCAGTTGCCAGGCGCTCGAAGCGTGCCGCTGGTCGTCCACCAACACGAGCATCTTCGACTACAACTCCTGCCTCGGGACGGCGACTCCATGTTCGGCGCTGACCGTCGCGACGTGCGAAACCCAGACGGGTTGCGAGGTCGGCTGCCCCGACTCTCGTCTGCAATGCGGGAGCACCTGCGTGGATCTGACGCGCGACGACAACCACTGTGGCGGTTGCGACAACGCTTGCGGCGCCGGCGCGTCGTGCGTTGACGGCGGCTGCGAGTGCGACACGCCGGGCCACATGCGTGACCCGTGTGGCGTGTGCGACGCGGTCCCCACCAACGACTGTGTCCTCGATTGTGCGGGAACCCCGGGCGGAGACGCCACGCGTGACGCCTGCGGGACGTGCGACGCGAACCCGAGCAACGACTGCGATTGCGCCGGAACCCCCGGAGGTCTCGCGACAGTCGACATGTGTGGAACCTGCGACGCTGCTCCAGGCAACGACTGCGTAGAAGACTGCGCCGGCGCGTGGGGAGGCGCGGCCACCGTGGACCTGTGCGAGGTGTGCGACGACAACCCCGCGAACGACTGCGACTGCTTCCTGGTGCCTGGTGGTGCCGCCGATATGGATGAGTGCGGGGTGTGCGACGCCGACCCGTCCAACGACTGCGCCATCGATTGCTCGGGCGTGTGGGGCGGGCCCGACCGCCTGGACATGTGCGGTGTGTGTGACGCGGACGCGGGCAACGACTGCAGCCAGGATTGCGCGAGCACCTGGGGAGGGACCGCCCAGGCGGACATGTGCGGCACCTGCGATTCCAACGTCTTCAACGACTGCGTGCAGGACTGCTCCGGCACGTGGGGCGGCGCCGCAACCGTCGACCGTTGCGGTACTTGCGACGCGGACCGGAGTAACGACTGCATCTGCCTCGGGGTGACATGTCCTGCTTCGGGGCCTTGCTTCGAGGGCTATTGTGACCTGCCCTCCGACACCTGCATGGAGCGACCCTTCCCCGATGGCACGACGTGCCTGAGCGCGGGAACGGAGATCTGCGTCGACGCCGCGTGCGTCACGCGGCGTTGTCAGGATGGTTTTCTCGAAGACGGCCCGACCCCCGCGCGGGAGCTCTGCGACGACCGGAACGCGGACGCCGGCGACCTCTGCGACACGAGCTGCCGCGATCAGGCCTTCGTCATCCCGGAGGCAGGTCGACTCGCTGCGTATGCGCCCTCGGTCGGAGTCGATGGAGCGGGCCGAGCGCTCATCGTCTGGCTGCGCGACGACCCGGGTTCGCAGAACGACCCGGTGTACGCGCAGGCGTTCGACGCGTTCGGCGCTCCCGACGGGCTGCCTTTTCCCATCCGCGCTGCGGGTCCGCGCGGCTTGTCTCCCTCGGTCGCGGGGCTCCGCGGAGGGGGCTGGGTGGTCGCGTTCGCGATCGACGACGCGTTCAACCGGCGCATCGGGTTTCATATCGTCGCTCCAAACGGAGCCGTGGGTCCCGAGCGATCCATAATCACGTACGGCGGGTATCCCGCTGTCGCAGCGCTCGGGTCCGGGTTCGTCCTCGTCTGGACCTACAGCTCCACCCTCTGGGCGCAACGGTTCAGCGCGACGGGGGCACCCGCGTCGGGAAGCTTCATTGCGGGGGAGGCCGGGCAGTACAGCCCCCCCGGGGTGGTCGCGTCCTCAGGAGAAAATTGGTTCGTGGCGTGGTGGGGGAGCCTCGATGGAAACGAGGGCCACGTGTTTGGGCGAACGTTCCGGTCCACGAGCCCGCGTGGCCCAACGGCCGACTTTGGTACGGGCAGCTCGCCTGCCGTCACCGCCATCAGCGACACCGAGTTCGCGCTGACTTACCGAGAGTCAACCGCACCGCGCGCCGTGCTCGTCCGCCGCATTCCTCTTGATTCGCCGCTGGCCCAGACTCCGATAGTGGTCGGTCACACCACCCCGAACACGCGGCAGCAATCCGTTGTCCCCTATGGCGACAGCCTGCTGGTCGCGTGGACCGACGAGACGGATGCTCGCGTGATCGCCGCGGTCGGCCCGACTCCACTCAATGTAGGGGACGCGAGCGCGACGCTGGCCGCGCTGCCCGGGAACGGCTGGGACATCTCGGTGGTGCCGTCTCCCCCTCCGGGACCTGGGTCGTCTCGCCCGCGTCGACTTCGTATTTTTCGCCCATCGAGGTCACGCTGCTCCGCCGCCCCTGAGCTCATGGGCCCACGCCGCGAGCGACGGCGTCGACGTTTGCGAGCGTAGCGGTGCGGCGCCTACGCGAGAGGTGCTCCTTGCCCCCCACCCCCCCTTGTGTATAGTGCCGCGACCATTCTCGGGCGCGGGGGTCCCTCTGGACTCATGCCCGCCCGTACCGGAGCGCAGACGTGGCCAGCGAGAACGACCAAGACAACGACCTCGACGCAGCAGAGCCGACCGACAGCGGCCCTTCGCCCAGTGAGGCCACCGCGTCCCCCGCCACCCCAGCCAAGCTGGCCCCCGAGGCGCGCAAGGCGCTGACCGCAGGCGAACGCTTGGCGGCGGCCAAGGCGGCGAAGGCCACGCAGAAGTCGGCCAAGGCGGCGGCGCGCAAGCCGGTCGAGGAAGCGGCCGAGCCCGAAGAAGTGGTGGAGGACGAGGTCCAGGCGCGCGCAGTCGCGGCTACCTCCTGGGTCCACGACCACCAGGCCACCATCGTCAAGGTCCTCGGCGGCGCAGCGCTCGTCGCGGCCGTGGTGCTGGGGGTCCAGTACTTCAGCGGCACCTCGGCGCGGGCATCGGGTGAGCTCATGAGCTCGGCGCTCGTGGTGGCCGCGTCGCCCACCGGTGAGGCCGAAGAGGGCGAAGTCCTCCGCCCCGGTGAACAGCGCTACGCCGACGAAGCCGCGCGCGATGCTGCCCTGGTGACGGCGTACGAGCGAGTGGTCAGCGAGCAGCCGGACAGCTCGGCAGCCGCTTGGGCGCGCCTGTCGCTCGGTCGCGTCAAGCTGGATGCCGGCGAGTTCGCCGACGCTCGCGCGCTGTTCGAGGCCGCGATCGAGGGCGCCGAGGGAGGCGACCTGACGCTGCGTGCGGCGGCCATCGAGGGCGTGGCGTTCAGCCACGAAGGCGAGGAGCACTGGGACGACGCAGCCACGCAGTACGAGCGTCTGGACGGTCTCGGCGGTGTCTACGAGCAGTCGGCCGCCTTCCACCAGGCGCGCATCCTGCTCGCCAAGGGTGAGCGCGAGACCGCCATCGAGCGCCTCCAGGCCCTGATCGAGGCGCTGCGCGCCGAAGACGCCCCGGACCTCACCTACGTGCGGGACCAGGCTGAGCTCACCCTCATGTCGCTGGACGCCTCCCTGGTGCAGCGCACCGCCGCGCCGGCCGGCCTCGACTCGCTGCCTCCCGAGCTTCTGGAGCAACTCTTGAGGCAGCAGGGAGCGCGCTGAGCGTGCCCCGCGCCACTGAACCACGCCCCGTGCAGCGTCCCGAGGCGTGCACGTGGCTCTTCCTCGTCACACTCTGGCCGTTGGCCGTGGGCCTGATGGCCTGCGGGAGCGTCGGCGCCACGCCCACCTCCTACTCGTGGCTTGGCGCGGGCTCCGCCATCCCGGACCGCGGCGAAGAGGGCACGGGCGCCATGCGCGTGCAGTGGCAGGTGTCGCTCATCGACCAGAGCAACAGCCGCTACATCCCGGTGGAGCTGGCCTCGCCGGGCTTCGACCCGGGTCGCGGCCGCATCTATCTCGGCGCCTCGGATGGCCGCTTCCGCGCGTTCGACGCCAACGGTCGCGTGCTGTTCCGCTACAACCTGGGCGCCCCCATCGAGAGCGCCCCCGCCGTGGATCTCGAACGCGATCAGGTCTTCGTGGCGGGCGCCGATGGCCGCGTGCACGCGCTGCGCGGCGCGGACGCAGAGCCCATCTGGCGCGGTCGTGCTCCCGGCATCGTGCGCACGCAGCCCTTGCTGACTCGTGACGCCGTCTACATCGTCACCGAGGACGACGTGGTGGTGGCGCTCTCCCGCGAGGACGGCGAGTCTCTCTGGACGTATCGCCGCGAGCCGGCGGGCGAGTTCCACATCGCGGGGCACGCGGGGCTCACCATCGTGGGGCGGCGGCTGCTGGCGGGCTTCAGCGACGGCACCGTGGCTGCCCTGGACATGACCGACGGCAGCGTGCTCTGGGAGCGCGCCACCGATGTGGACATCGAGGCCACCGAGGGTGGGGCGCCCGTCTTCACGGACGTGGACACCACGCCGGTCGTCATCGGCGAGACCATCTACATCGCGTCCTTCCACGCCGGGCTCTACGCGCTCGCTCTCAGCAACGGCAGCGTGCTCTGGCGTGAGCCCGAGCAGCTCACCATCACGTCCATGGTCGCGAGCGCGGGGCGGCTGCTGGTGGCCAGCGCGGACCGTGGCCTCGAGCTCATGGAGCCCGACTCGCGCGCGGTCATCTGGTCGCGTGCGTCCGAGCGCGGCGCGGTCACCGCCCCCGTGCTCACCCCTCAGGGGTTGGTGCTGGTGGGCGACAGCCAGGGCTCGTTCGTAGCGCTGGCCATGCAGAGCGGCCAAGAGCTCGGCCGCCTCGATGGGGGCAACGGTTTCTCCGCGCCGGCCGGCGTCTCGCACGACCTCGCGGTGGTGCTGACCAACGGCGGCGACGCGCTCTGCCTGCGCCTGCGCTGAGCCGCGGGCACGCTGCACGCGCCGGGCATCAAGGCTGCGTGTAGCGCTCGCGCTGCACGTGCACCACGCGCTCTTGGCGGCCCCGGCGAACGCGCAGGATGGCGGGCACGCCCTCGGCGCCGCGCAGCATGGAGCGCGCCTCGCCCGGTGAGTTCACGGGCATGTCGTCGATCTCGATGAGCTGGTCGCCCACGCGCAGGCCGGCGCGGGCGGCGCGCGACCCCTCCACCACGGCGCTGATCTCGGTCTCCTGGTCACCCATGGCCACGGCGATGGCCACGCCCGTCACGCGCTGCCCCTCACCGGCTTCGCCCTCGGGGTCTTCGGAGCGCACCTCGCTCTCGGCTTCGCCGTCCGCGAACGGGATGCGGCCGCTCAGGCGAATGTATGCGTCTTGGACCAGCTCGCCCGCGTCCACGCGGATGGGACGGCTGGTGCTGCCCGTGCCTGCGGCGGGGTGGCGCGCCATCAGCATCAGGTCGCCAGCCGGGACGGGCCCGAGCACGAACGCACCCTGGTCATCCACGCGCGCCGCCGTGGCCCAGTCGGGCGTGGGACCCACGGCCACCTCGGCGCCGATGGCCGCCTCGCCCACCATGTCCACCACCAGGCCCGTGACGTGGGCGCCGCGCACCAGCGTCACCTCGTCCAGGTACGCGATCACCTCGCCGCGCCGCAGCTCGAGCGACGCGCTGGTCTCGGTCAGGAGGTGGGCCACCGAGCGCAGCTGCAGGGTGTAGTCGCCCACCCCGATGCGCTCGAACACGAAGCGCCCCTCGGCGTCGGAGTAGGCCTGCTGGCGCGGGCGCCCGTCACGGAACAGCACCACCTCCACGTCGGCGGCGGGTCCCAGGTCGTCCACCACGCTGCCGCGCAGCGTGCCCGCGGGCAGCAGCACCACGGCCAGCTCGTCCTCGGTGGAGGTGACGTCCAGCTCCTCGTCCGCTAGCTCTTCGTGCGACACCACGATGCGATACGGGGGCGGGGGCAGCCCGGTGATCTCGAACGCGCCGTCGTCTGCAGCCACCACCACGCGGTGGTGCGGGAAGCGCGCGGACATGGACTCGAGGCGCAGCGTGGCCCCGGCCACGGGCAGCTCGTCCATGTCGAAGATGCGACCGCGCAACGTGTGCAGCGTAGCGCTCAGGCGCAGGGTCACGGCCTGCCGCTCCACGTCCTGTAGCTCCACGCGCGCGCGCACAGCCGGCAGCGCCGGTGCGGTGGCGGTGAGCGTCACGCTGCCCCGTCCGGCCTGGAACTCGAACGTCCCGTCGGTGGCGGACAGCGTGGTCTCCGGCGGCTGCCCAGGGATGCGCAGCTCCACCAGCACGTGCGCCACCGGGAAGTCGGCCGCGTCGATCACCCGTCCTTCGATGAGCGTGCCGGGCTGCAACACCAGCTCCACGCCAGCGCGCTCTTCGCCGGGCCGAAGCGTGAACGTCTCGGTGGACAGCGGCGCATACGACGGCGCGCTCACCCGCAGGCGCACGCGGCCCGGCGCGATGCCCGTCACCAGGAACGATCCGTCGGCTTCGGTCACGGCCTGGCCCGTGAGCTGACGTGACGCGCCGCTGGGGTCCAGCGGGATGGGCGGGATCTCACCCAGCGTGACGCCCAGCGCGCCGTCCGAAGTGAGCGGCACCGGCCCCGCGCGCTGCACGGCGAAGAGGTCGGCGAAGCGCAGCGAGGCGTGCGTGGCGTCGTCCACCACCTCGACAGTGGCCCCGGCGACCGGGTGCCCGAGGTGGTCGATGACGCGTCCGGCCAGAGAGGCGGCGCGCTGCAGCTGCACGTTCAGCGGGCCCTCGCGCGGGTCGTGCTCCACCTGGAAAGGGACGAAGCCCTCGGCGGAGACGCGCACCACGTGCTCCTGCGGGAGCAGGCCGGCGACCGTGAAGGTCCCCGTCGCGCCGCTGCCCGCAGCCCGCGGGAGCAGGGAGATGGCCTCTTCCAGCACCAGGATCTCGGCGTCGGCCACGGGCGCGCCCGCCTCGTCCACCACGGTGCCCGTGAGCACCGCGCCCTGCGAGAGCTGCAGGCGCACGAACGGTGTGGGCGCGTGCCGGCCCACCACGATGCCGCCGCGCGGGGCCCCCACCCACTGCCCGTGCGAGGCACGCAGCTCGTAGATGCCCGCCGGCACGTTGGGCCAGGAGAAGCGTCCCGAAGCGTCGGTCTCCACCTCGCGCGGAGGCCACACACCGCTGCCGGCCAGCACCACGCGGGCGCGGTCCACCGGGGCGCCCTGCGGGTCCACCACGACGCCGGCCAGCTGCGCCGCGGGCGACAGCGTGATCGACACGTTGACCTCGTCGCCCACGGCGGGGGTGCGCAGCTCCTGCTGGGTGCGCTCGTGGTTGGGCGCGGTGGCATAGAGCACCAAGTCGGTGTCGGGCGGGAGCGTGTCGAAGATCAGGGAGTCGCCGTCCACGCGGGCCACGTAGCGCGGGTGCTGGCGTCCTGGCGGCACCGCGAACACGGAGATGTCCGCGAGCGGCAGCGTGCTGTCCGTGCGCTCTCCGGGGTCGCGCGCCCCCACGTGGATCCGCGCGCGCGCAGCGGGCTGGAGCTCGGTGCTGGCGTCCACCGAGCTGCCCGACTCGAGCGTGATCTCTTGCGCCGTGGCCACGAAGCCAGGCACGTGCAGCGTGAGCGTGAACGTGCCGGCGGGCAGGTTGGCGAGGTGCACGGGAGGCGCCCCCCGCAGCGCTCTCCGCAGGTTCACGTCGGGGCCGTGCAGCGTCATGAACGCGCCCTCGGGGAGCTCGGCGAAGCGCGTGGCGTCGAGGCGCACCACCAGCTCGGCGTCCCCCAGCGCGGCGGCCTCGCTGCCGGCGTGACCCTCGCCGCCCTCGCCGCCCTGGTCGCTGCCCTCGGTGGGCCCCTGCTGAAGGGTGCCCTCGAGCGCGCTCGAGCCCGGCACCACGACCAGCACCAACGCCAGCAGGCCCACCCACGTGCCCACGCGGGGAGCCTTGCTGCGCACGCGTTCTGCGGGTGCTTTCAGTGGGTCTTGCAAGTTGCCGTGGGGTGTCGAGGAGTCTAACTGGCGGGGGTCGCGGATTCGTCCCGGGCGCACCATACTCGGGCCCGGTGTCCGACGTTCCGTTCATCCCGGTGGGCTGCGATCCCGAGTCCATCTTGCTGACTTTCCCGGTCCCCCGCGAGTTTGCGGGGCTGCGCCTCGACCGCTTCATCCAAAACCGCATCCCGCGGCTCTCGCGCACCCGCGCCAACGAGATCGTGAAGGCCTGCGCCTACCGGCAGGACGGCACGCGGCGGCGGGCCAGCGAGCGCGTGCGGGCGGGGGAGGTGGTGCTGCTGGTGCGGCCCCCCATGAACGAGCCCAGCACGCCGCAGGACTTCGTGGTGCTCTTCGAGGACGAGCACGTGCTGGCGCTGGACAAGCCGGCCGGGCTGCCCATGCACCCCACCGCCACCTACCACAAGCACACGCTCACCTGGCTGCTCAAGGAGCGCTATGGCGTGGACGCGCCGCAGTTCGCGCACCGCCTGGACCGCGAGACCAGCGGCGTGGTCATCTGCGGAAAGTCACGGGACGCCGAGCGCGCGCTCAAGAACTGCTTCCAGTACCGCCACACCGAGAAGACCTACCTGGCCGTGGTGCACGGCACGCCTCCATCCGAGGGGCGCATGGACCTCGATCTGGCGCCCGTCACGGATGGGCTCCACGTCATGATGCAGGCCCTGCCGCAGGGGGAGGGGCTCTCGGCGGTGACCACGTTCCGCACCCTCTCGAGCGGGCCGCACTACTCGCTGCTGGAGCTCACGCCGGAGACGGGCCGCCAGCATCAGCTGCGCGTGCACCTGTCGAACCTGGGCTTCCCCATCGTGGGCGACAAGCTCTATGGCGTGGAGGGGCCGGCCCCCTTCATGGAGTACATCGAGTCCGGCATGACCGACGCCCTCGCGCGCCGCTTGGTGCTGCCGCGTCACGCGCTGCACGCCCACGCCCTGACCATCGAGCACCCGTTCAGCGGAGAGCCGCTGCACATCCGTTCGCCGCTGCCCGCCGAGCTCGCCGCCCTCGTGACGGCGTAGTTCCGTGGGCTCACGTTGGACCTCTCCGGCAGAGCGGCTACAGTCCGAACCATGACTCGTCGCTCTGCTTTCGTCCCTGCTTCGCGCTGCTCCCTGCTCCTGCTGGCCACGGCCGCCGTGCTCGGCTGCGGCGGGGCGGCCCCCGTGGTCCAAGAGACCACCCCGTTCACCGAGCAGGACGCAACGCTGTTCGACCGTGGTGTCAGCTACATCGCGGACCCGGCGGCGCTCGGAGGGGGCTGGGAGGCGGAGTGGGCCGAGGCCCTCGAGCTGCGCGTCCAGCACTCGGACGCCGTCGCCATCGCCACCGGGCACACGTTCCGTGAGGACACCAACCCGCGTCAGCAGCGCACCTACCGGGTGTCGCTCACGCTGGACACGCGCCTCTACGGCGAGCTGCCCGACGAGCTCGAGCTCATCTCGCGTCCCGGCGACGAGGGCTTCGAGTCCGTCAATGGGCAGGAGTCGCGCATCTTGCAGCGCCAGTTCGTGGTGTTCGTGAAGTGGCAGCTCAACGAGGAGACGGGCGCCGTGGAGGCGGCCTTCCATCTCGAGCCCGCCAGCGAGACGGTGCAGGCCCGCGTGCGCGAGCTGGTGGAGCGCATGCACGGCGTGGCCAACGGGCCGCGCACCACGGTGCACTACAACTAGTACCTCGGCAGCTCGCCGATTCGCCTTGCTGCAAGGCTCTATGGGCACCCCCGGCTCAAGCCTGATGATTCAACACATCTGGTACAGGGGCCGACTCGGCTTGCTGCAAGGCACAATGGGCACCCCCGGCTGGAAGCCGGGGGCAGCAGACCAGGCCTCGGCGACCTGAAAGTCCGCCCCTGCGGGTCGGACTAGATGATGGTGAAGTTGGAGGCCGTTCTACCAAGGGTACTCGGCCACATTCAGTCCGCCCTTCGGGCAGGCTGGGTGGTCGACAATGGGTGCGTTCGACCACGGATGGCCGGACGCCGTGTCGGTACCCTTGGTAGGGCATACCCTGCTGTCAGCCATCTAGTCCCCGCTAGGGGACTTTATGCCCATCCAAGCCAGGTTTGCTGCCCCCGGCTTCCAGCCGGGGGTGCCCATTGTGCCTTGCTGCAAGGCGAATAGGGCCCCTAGCAAGATCTGCAGAGTCCTCAGGCCTCAGCCGCGGGTGCCCATCAACGGCCCCTCGCCAATCGGTCAAGATCCGTGACGCGAGGTACTAGCGGCGCTGCCCCTACCGCAGCAGCAGCTCGAGGCGCGGGCGGCGATCGACGTCCAGCGTGTCGGGCGAGGCGAACAGCCAGGGGTCGTCGTCTCCACCGCGCGCCATGCGAACACGCAGCGAAAGCGGGGCACCGGCCACGTCGCGTGCGGCCTCGAGCACATCCAGGCGCACGGCTTGCCGTGCTGTGGGGCGCTCCACGCGGGCCGAGAGCGTGCGGCCAATCGGCAACGGCGGGGTGCGCCGGCGAGCGCCGTCCGTCTCGCTGGGGCGCATGCGTGACACCGCGATGGTGGCCGGCTCGGTGGCCGCGCGCGCGTGCTGGTAGGGGAAGAGCACCAGCACGGCCTCCACCACGTTTCGCTGGCGCGCGGGGATGCTGAAGGTCAGGTCGATGACGGCGTCGGCGTCGCCTCCGAGCGACAGCCTGTCGGACGACCCGTGGCTCGCGCCCGCGCCGTCGTCGGGGTTACTCCAGCCCGTGGCGTAGAGGCCCAGCGACTCACTGAACGTGGCCGCCCGCGCAGGCTCGGGGAGCGGCCGGCAGGTGCCGTCCAGGTCGCAGACCGTGGCCGTGGGGCAACTCTCGGAAGCGCAGGGCGAGCGCGTGGCGCCGCAGCCGGCCCACAGAGAGCAGGCCGCCAACACGAGCAGGACCCCGCCGGACCAAGAGCTCACGCGGCCAGCCACGGGGCCTCCACGCGTGCATGCACCACCTCGCCGGCGTCTTCGCGGGCGGCCTCACGCAGCACCCGGACGCGGCCATCGGCGCTGCGCTCGTAGATGGCGGAGCGGCCCTCGAAGCGTTGGTCCAGCACGCGGCCCACGAGGTGGGCAGTCACTCCGTAGCGCACGCCGGCGAGCTGGCTCAGGCGTGTCTCGAAGCCCTCGAGGCGCCACTGATCGCAGCGCAGCGTGGTCTCCCCCGGGCGGCGGTGCACCCACGCCTCGCGCCACGGCCAGGGGTTGGCCGCGGGCTGCGCCACGATGTGCACCGAAGCGTTGGCGAACGCGCCGCCAACCGGCTGCCACTCGGGCTCGTGTGAGGTGTGCGGCACCAGGAACCCATCGTAGCAAATCAAGGTGCCCACGCGCCCCACGGCCGAGTCGGAGATCTCTCCGGTCCCCGTGTGGTTGGGCGACAGACCAATGCTGTCCTCGATCTCGGGGACCAGGTTCACTTTGCGGGTTCGAGCGGCCACCGACCCGTCTTCGGCGAAGGTGACGCTGGTGTTGTAGACCTCGTCGTCGTCGCCCTCGAGGATGGCGCTGCCCGCCACGATGGTGGCCCCCGACGCGCGCGCCAGCTCGGCGAAGGTGTCATGGTAGAGCCCCGAGATCTCGTCCGTGAGCGTGAGCAGGGCGGCTCGCTGCGGGTGCTCGCGCCCCACCCGGCGCAGCGCGCGCAGGAAGGGCAGCGGCCGGCGCGCGATGCCCAGCGCGAACGCCGCGTTGACCGATGGCATGCGCGTGGACAGCCCACCCAACACCGTGAGGGCCAAGAACGCGCCGTAGTTCTCGGGGAACACCAACAGGGCCGGGACGCCGGGGCGGCGCAGCGCATCACAGCTGGCCACGGAGGCGCGCGTGGCGTCGCGGAAGGCCTGCGCGCTGCGATACGTCTTCGGGCTGATGTGCGCCTGGACGGCGAAGAGGTCGAGCTCCGGCACGCGCGCAGCATAACCGCTTTCACCCCCTCGCTCGCGCTATAGTGGCGGCGATGTCTAGCCGATCACACGCCCCCCAACGCCGCTCGCGCAGCTGGCTAACCCTCGGACTCTGTGCTGCCGCCCTGCTGGGCTGCGGAGAAGACGCTCCGAGCCCCAGCACGGGAGCCGGACCCATCCCCACGGCCCCCACCACGGCGGTCACTCCCCCCGAGGCGCCCCCCGAGCCGCCGCAGCCGGCGGGACCCACCGCCACCGGCGCCAGCTTCTCGCTGGTGTCGTCGGGCGCGGAGTCCTACCGGGCCGGCGAGGTGGGGCAGTTCGCCATCGAGCTCACGGGGCGCGACGGATGGCACGTGAACATGGAGTACCCCACCGTGGTGCAGCTGGAAGGCGAGGGGCTCTCGTTCCCCAGCCCGCGCCTCGAGCGCGCGCAGGCGGCCCAGTTCGCGGAAGAGCGCGTGCGCTTCGACGTGCCCTTCACGCCGGCCGCCGCAGGCGAGCGCAACGTCACCGCGCGCGTGCAGTTCGCCATGTGCAATCCCAGCAACTGCGTGCCCGAGGAGCGCATGCTCACGCTCGCCCTGGCGGTGCAGTGAGCGACGACGCGCGCGCAGACGAGCGGGCAGCGGCCATCGACGCGCTGCTCACCGAGACCTACGGGCGCACACGCGCGCGCTTCGAGCAAGAGCGCCGCGTCCTCAGCTTCAACGGCTACCTCGACCTCTGCGCGCGGGAGCCCCAGCGTTCTCTGCGTGACGCGGCTTCCTATGCGCGTGACGCGCTCGACTACTTCGGCAGCTACGAGCTGGTGCGCCCCACCGGGGTGTCACGGCGCTACCGGCTGTTCGACCTGGACTTCGGGGGAGACGCCGGAGCGGCACGCCACGCCGACGACCGCGAGCGGCTGATTGGCCACGAGGAGCTCCAAGAGAGCTTCCGGCGCGCCCTCGAGGGCTTCATCCGCGAGGGCCGCGTCAACCGCATGATCATGCTGCACGGCCCCAACGGCAGCGCCAAGTCCACGTTCGTGGCGTGCCTGATGCGCGGCCTCGAGGCCTACTCGCGCGTGGCCGAGGGCGCGCTCTACCGCTTCTCGTGGGTGTTCCCGAAGACCGGTGACCAGCCCGGCATCGGCTTCTCGGCGGGCGGGGGCGGCAGCCGTGGCGACGCGGACTCCTTCGCGCTGCTGCCGGAGGCGCGCATCGCCGTGAAGCTCACGAGCGAGCTCAAGGACCACCCGCTGCTCCTGCTGCCGCGCGCCGACCGCCGGGCGCTGATGGAGCGCGTGCTGCCTCCGGGCGCCGCGCTGCCCGCGTTTCTCGCTTCGGGCGAGCTCAGCCACAAGAACCGCCAGATCTACGAGGCGCTGCTCACCGACTACCGCGGCGACCTCGGCCGCGTGCTGTCGCACGTGCAGGTGGAGCGCTTCGACATCAGCCGGCGCTACCGCTCGGGCGCGGTCACCATCGGCCCGGCCATGTCCGTGGACGCCAGCGAGCGGCAGATCACCGCCGACCGCTCGCTCTCGTCGCTGCCCGCGTCGCTGTCTGCGGTCACCCTCTTCGAGAGCTACGGCCCCTTGGTGGAGGCGGCCGGCGGCATCGTGGAGTTCAGCGACCTGCTCAAGCGCCCGCTCGACGCCTGGCGCTACCTGCTGCTGGCCATCGAGGAGGGCACGGTGCCGCTCACGTTCTCCACCATGACGCTCAACGCGCTGCTGGTGGCGAGCAGCAACGAGTTCCACCTGGCGGCGTTCCGCGAGCACCACGACTACGCGTCGTTCCGTGGCCGCATGCTGCCCATCGTGGTGCCCTACCTGCGCGACTATCGTCAGGAGCAGGCCATCTACGACACGCAAATCGCCCCGCACGTGAGCGTGAAGGTGGCGCCGCACACCACCTACGTGGCCGCGCTCTGGGCCGTGCTCACGCGCCTGCGCCGCCCGGTGGCCAGCGCCTACGAGAACCGCGCGCTGGGCGTCATCGCCGCGGGACTGAGCCCGCTCGAGAAGGCCGAGCTCTACGCCGACGGAACGGTGCCCGAGCGCCTCGAGCACGACGAGCAGCTGGCCCTCCGCGCAGGGCTCGGCGAGGTCTACGCCGAGTCGCTGGTGGGCAGCTTCGAGGGCCTGATGGGCGCCTCCGCGCGCGAGATCCGCAGCGTGCTGCTGGAGGTGGCGGCCGACCAGCGCGCCCGCTGCCTGGCGCCACCCGCGGTGCTGGCGCGGCTCGAGGCGCTGTGCGCCGAGGGTGACTACGACTTCTTGCGCCTGGACGTGGACGAGGGCTACCACGACGCGCGCCACTTCGTGGACGTGGTGCGCTCGCGCTGGCTCGACCGCGTGGACATGGAGCTGCGCGCGGCCACGGGGCTGGTGGGCGAGGAGCGCTACATGGACCTCTTCGCGCGCTACGTGGCGCAGGTCTCGCACGCCGTGAAGGGCGAGCGCTGGCTCAACCCCGTCACGCAGAACTACGAAGCGCCGGACGCCGAGCTGCTCGAGTCCGTGGAAGCCACCCTCGAGGTCACGGACCCGGCGGAGTTCCGCGCCTCGGTGCTGGGCGGCCTGGCTGCGTGGGCCATCGACCAGCCGGACCGCAGCGCCGACCTGCCGCTCACGGTGGACTTCCGCGCGCTGTTTCCGCGCCAGCTGGCGAAGCTGGAGTCCGCGTACTTCGAGCAGCATCGGGCGCAGATCGCGCGGGTGGGGCGCTCCATCGTGGCTGTCCTGGACGGCGAGGGAGCGCGGCTCGAGGCAGCGGATGCGCAGGCAGCGGAGAGCGCCTGGGCGAAGCTGGTGGCCCGGGGGTACGACGCGGACAGCGGGCGGATCGCGCTCGCCGAGCTGCTAGCTGCTCGGTATTGAAGAGGCAGATCTAGGAAGCCGATCCGGGTTGCTGCAAGGCACAATGGGCACCCACGGCTTGAGTCGTGGGCAGCAGACTAGGCCTGGGCGACCTGAAAGTCCCCCTGCGGGCGGACTGGTTCGTGGTGAAGTTGGGGGCCGTTCTACCAAGAGTACTCGGACACAGCCGACGAGCCACGCGGGCGCCGGCGGGCGCCGGCGGGCGCCTCCGAGAGCGGCGCAACACTCGATTGAATTCACGCGTCGCCCGACGAACGGTCGGGTGCATCACCCCCGCCGGTGCCCGCCGCTGCGCTCAGACTAGCGTTCATCGTACGCGTTTGACCGGCACAGTGTTGACCGTGGGCTGACTGGCAGGGACGTGGCGGGGGGTCACCGCAGCACCTCACTGACCGACAGCATATTGCGCCGTTAGAATGTCATGTAAACTATCCGCACAACAGATTGAGAGGGTTCATGTTTCCTATGGGCCCAGGACGGAACCCTCCGAACGCTGGCGTACATCCGGGCAGCTCCGCAGGCCGTTCGAGCGGTCGTCGAAGGATGGTCGTAGAGGACAGCGCTGGGCGGTTGCGTCTGCCCATCAACCCCGCGACCATTGCCGCATCTGACTGCAAGAGGAGAGGTACACCCCGTGAACACTTCCGCGCCCCGCTCGCGCCCGCAGGCGGCTCCCGTCTCCAAGGCGCCCGCCCCTCAACAGAAGTGGGGAACGTCGTTCACCCTCGCGGCGTGCATCTACTTCGCCATGCGTGGCGCCTCAGCGCTCATCCACGACGCTGAACTGACGCTGAAGGTCGAGGCCGTCATCCTCGTGGTCGCCATCGTGGTCCCGGCGCTGCGCATCGCACTGCTCCGTGTCCTCGGTGGCGTGTTTGTGCTGGTTGTTGCCATCTACGTCGGGATCCACCGGGATGAAGTGCGACAGCAGGGTGTGGCTGCGGTCGCCATGTCGGGAGCCCGCCTCTTTCTCGGAAGAGCTGGCGCGGGTGTGCGGGGCCACGTGCTGCGCCAGCGTGTCCGCGTGTACCTCGACGCCGTCCACGTAGTGCAGGAAGCCACCCGCGCAGACCCCGTGTTCGCGCTCGCCGACGACCTCGTCGGTGACTGCGGGAACGCTGACTTCGGTTGCGAAGTGCAGCGCATCACCCAAGGCGTTGCAGCACGGGTGCCCTATCGTTCGGACCCATCAGGCAGTGGCGGCGACCACGTGCAGCCGGCGATGACCACGTGGGACCGACCCGGGGGCGATTGCGAGGACCAGGCCATCCTCTTGCTCTCGCTGTACCGAGCCCACGGCCTTGAAGCCTACGCGGCCATAACCGCCAACCACATGTTCGCGGTGGTCTGCGCTGCGCCCGATTCGCAACGCACGACTCGGCCGGAATCCATCTTGAGCCGGCCCGACTGCCAGGTGGCGGACACCACCATCACCGCTCAGCTGCGGCCGATGAGCGCCATGCCCGCATACAACGTGACGGGGCTGTACGACGTGGATGGGCGGGACGTGCTCGCGGGACAGTGAAGCCTCATCGGTAGATCCCGCGTGACGCGTTGGCGCGGCCTCGATCGCCCGGAAAGAAGCCCGGGGCGTTGGCGACATCGGGGCATGCAGCGCGCCGCACCCTTCGTCCTCCGCATCGCAGCGGCGAGCGGGACCTCGGTCCGCCCACTATCCGTACAACAGATTGAGCGGGTTCATGTTTCCTATGGGCTGGCCTATCGGGCCCCCTGAGCGCGCGTGCATCCCATGGAACGAAGGGCGCGGTCGACGGCGGCCTCCGCGCTGGCGAGTTCGTCCTTCGGCGCGGCAACTCGAATCGAGTGCCCATACACCGTGTCGTACGTCAGCCTCCACGCCCCCGCGGACGCAAGAAAATGCACTTGGCGCTTCTCTCCATCCTCGTCGCCATACCCGCCCCGCGCAACCACGGGGCCAAACACATCTTGGAGGCGTGCCAGTCTTTGCACGAACGGAGTATGGGCTGCGTCTGCAATGGCAATCGTAAGGTGCGTTCGCTCGCGCCATGGATCGAACCAGCGTGAGTCCGATGCCTCGAGCCACGTCGAAATCCAGTCCAGCGCGCCCTCGTGGAGCGAGGGCTCCTGCCCCGAACGTGGATTCCAAACCGCAACGAGCCACCTGTCCGGAGTACCGCGTTCGGTGAGCCAGTAGGCTACGTCTCCGTTGTCCGTATTGGCCCACGGAAGTGCGCCCCGGGCGTCTGGAAACAGCGCAAAGGGCACCGCCTTCGGGTGCATTCGAGCAAGAGCCCGGTCGGCCTCGAGTGCGACTCGTGCCTGGTCCATCATCGTGCACGGAAGGAAGAACGGCGACCACAAGTGAACGTGATCTCCGAACGTGCCATACCCATAGCGGGAGACGAGCGCGACCCAATCGGAAGGAAGCGTGGCCCCAAGCTCGCTGAACACCGCGGCAAAATTTCCGTCTGCGGCGACGGGCCGCTCGGGAGGCGGACAAAGCCCCACGAGGTGGGCGAGAGCGCATTCGAGACCCATGGGGCGAGATGAGACCAACAAAATGGCCGGCATGGGAACAAATGTCGGGTCCATGGAAGGTGCGTGAGGGTGGAGGCCGTCCGCTCGCCAGTCCCGAGCGCAAAGGTCAGGACGACGCGGCGTGCTCTACGCGGCCTCTCAAGAGCGTGCGCTCACGGTAGGAGCGGGCCTTGTCGAGCTTCTCTTGGGTCTCGATGAGCTGGTGCTCGCGGATGAGGGTGAGCACTGCGGAGAGGTGCTTGTTGGGGACCACGGCGCCTTGCTGCCGCGGCACCGAGACGAGCCCGTGTTTCTGAAAGACGTTCGCGGGGAACTCGACGCCGTGGGCGCGGAGACGGACCGTTCCGTCATCGGCCTCGAATACGTCGACCCGGCTGCCACGAGGAGCGTTCGCCTCGGTGGTCGGCTCGAGCACGTACAGCTGCCCTTTGTAGTTCAGCGTGAGGCTCTTGCTGACCTTGCGCCGGTTGCGGAGCTGGAAGATGTCGTCGAGGCGCTCGCCGGGTAGGAGAGGGCGGTGTGCGTTGTGCTCGCTGAAGGGCGGGGTCGCGAAGCGCGCGTTGTAGTCGACCATGAACTCGGGGAGGAACGCGTTGGCGTCCTCCATGGTCGAGATGCCACGCAGCCGGAGCTCCTTCACGAGCCGGTCCTGCAGGGTCTTGTTGTTGCGCTCCACGCGTCCTTTGGCGGCTGCGCTGTTGGCGCAGATGACGTCGATGTTGAGGTCGGTCATCGCGCGACCGAACTGCGTAAGCCCCGTCCCAACATGGTCCTCGCGGTTCGGTTCCAGGCTGCGACGTTTCCAACCGTCACCGAGGTCGCATTGCGCATCCCTATCAATTCATGGGAGCCTCGGCTCTGTGACGATGGAAGTGCATCAGTTGGGGCGACCAGGTGCGGGCAGCTCGGGGAGTGTCGCTACAACCCACGTGAGGTCCCTAGGTCTCCGTTTGCTCGTTCTCCCGTTGCTCGTCCTCGTGCCCGCGTGCGCCAGTCCAACGTCCGCAACTGATGCCGAGACGCAGGTCGACGCAGCCTGCACCTCAGAGTCGTGCGACAACGAACTCTTCTGTGACGGGGTCGAGAGCTGCGTCGCTGGCTCGTGCAGCGCCGGGTCACCCCCTTGCCAGGAAGGGTGCGACGAGGCCAACGACCGATGCCAAGGCTGCGAAGACCTCGATGGAGACGGCGCGCGAGATGCGGCGTGTGGAGGAAGTGACTGCGACGACGCCAATCCGATCCGGTTCCCTGGTGCGCTCGAGATCTGCGACGCCATCGACCGGGACGAGGACTGCGACCCGGCGACGTTCGGCGTGCTGGACGCCGATTTGGACGGCTTCGCCGACCGGCGCTGCTGCAATGTGGACGGGGGTGGACAAGAGACGTGCGGCACTGACTGTGATGACGCGAGCGCTTTCGTGAACCCCAGCGCGCCCGAGGTGTGCGACCTGGTGGACAACGACTGTGACGGTGACACCGACGAGGACGCGGCACCGGCCACATGGTACCGCGACGCCGACGGAGACGGCGCCGGCAACGACGCGATGACGACGACGGCGTGCACTCCCCCCGGTGGATACGTGCTGATCGGAGGGGACTGCGACGACGGCTCTTCTGCGCGGCGCCCCGGTCGCCCGGAGATCTGCGACGGCGTCGACAACGACTGCAACACCACAGTGGACGACGGCACCATCGCGGGGATTGGAGCGGACTGCGCGACCGGCGAGTCGGGCGAGTGCAACCGCGGCGTGGTGGTCTGTTCGGGCCTCGCTGGGCCCACGTGCACACGACGCATGCCGCCGGCCACTTCCGAGTCCTGCAACGCTCTCGACGACGACTGCGACACGCGGGTGGACGAGGCGGTCACTGGCGTGGGCGCAGGGTGCGCGGTGCCGGCTGCGCAGGGTGTCTGCGCAGCCGGGACTCGAATCTGCGACGGGGCTGCCGGGCTGCGGTGCCAGGGGCCTCCGGCCAGCATGGAGCTGTGCTCCGCGGCGGACGAGAACTGCAACGGCAGTGCCTATGACGGGTTCGCGTGTGTTCCGGGCGCCACGGCGCCGTGCTCGCAGTGCGGCGTGGCGGGCACACAGACCTGCTCGGCTGGCTGCTCGTTCGGAAGCTGCGCGCTAGCAGCGACCACCGCTGTCCGTCGCTCGGGGACCGACCCGGTTTTCAACTTCCCGGGCTCGTGTTCGCCGACCTTCGGGTGCTATTTCGGAGAGGGCCCCTGGCAGGACGCCTACACCTCCCCGCCCCGTCGCATCTGCGACGGAATCGGACTGGGCGGCGTCCCCTATCGACACCCCAATGGGAGCGACTACTGCATCGCGGGCGGCGCGGTGGTGTTGGCCCCTGGCACCTATCGCGCCCGTGTCCGATTCAACGACCAGGGCCAATCCGCCACCAGCTTCCGACCGGTTCTGGAGGCCTGGGACGTGACCGTCGGTCCCGGCCTGGTGCGCGCGAGCGCGAGCTACTTTACTAGTTTTTCAAGCTGGAACGAGGCCGAACTGAACTTCACGCATCCCGGCACCGACTGCGGCACATACGAGTTTCGTGTCCCCTACCACGATACGTACGACTACTCGTTCCAGGTGGAGTGGATCGAGTACCAGCGGACGGGACCATGAGGCGGCTCGCTTGGGGCGGGTGTGCGCTGGTGCTCGTGGCCTGCGGCGGATCGCCGTCCACGGGAGATGCCGGCGGAGTCGCGTGCGAGACCAACAGCGACTGCGATGACATGCTCTACTGCAGCGGTGAGGAGCGCTGCTTGCCGAGTGATGAGCGGGCCGATGCCCGTGGCTGCGTGGCCGGCCTCTCCCCATGTGAAGGCGTTTGCGACGAGGCGGCCGACAGCTGCCCGTTGTGCGGCGCAGCAGCCGACCTCGACTCCGATGGTCATGCGTCCATCCTCTGCGGTGGCAGCGACTGCGATGACGACGACCCCGAGCGCTTCCCCGGCAACCCGGAAGTGTGCGATGCGGGCTCTCACGACGAGGATTGTGACCCCACGACGTTTGGTGGGCGCGATGGCGACAGCGATGGTTACGTGGACGACGCGTGCTGCAACGTGGGGCCGAGTGGTCTCGTCTGCGGAGACGACTGCGACGACACGAGCGCAGGCGTCAGCCCTGGCGACGGCGAGGCGTGCGACACGCGCGACAACGACTGCGACGGGGTGATCGACGACGGGGTGCCCCCTGGGGTGTACTATCGCGATCTCGACCGCGACGGAGCTGGTGACCCCAATGCGAGGCTCGAGGCGTGCACGCCGCCGAGCGGTTACGTGCTGGGCAACAGCGACTGCGACGACATGAACATGGGCCGCGCCCCCACCAACGTGGAGACGTGCAACGGCCAGGACGATGACTGCGACGAGGAGATCGACGAAGATCAGGCGGGCACCGGGGCGAACTGCACGGTGGCGGGCGCGAGCGGAACGTGCTCCGTCGGCGTGCTGGTCTGCGACGCAGCGGGCACCGGCGTCCGCTGCGTGGCGCGTACCTCGGCCACCGCCGAGGAGTGCAACGGTCAGGACGACGACTGCGACACGAATGTGGACGAGGGGGTCCCCGGCGTCGGGGCTCCCTGCACCGCGCCCGGCACGATGGGCGCTTGCGCGATGGGAACGCTGCGCTGCATGGGAGCCGCAGGGACCACTTGCTCTGCCGGCACGCCGTCGGTGGAGGCGTGCTCGCCCGTTGACGAGGACTGCGATGGGGATCCCATCAACCGCGGCCAGCCCAACGGCTTTGCGTGCCTCACCGGCGAGCCACGCGGCTGCAGCGTCTGTGGCATGAACGGCACCGAGACGTGCGTAGCGGGCTGCTCGTGGTCGCGGGTGTGCAATGTGGGGGGCGTGGGGTCGACAGTATCTTGGGCCGCGAACGACCCCCGCTTCCAAAGCAATGTGTTTGGCTATTGCAGCTCCGTGCCGGGGGGCTCGCGTTGTTGTGATCACCCCGGGGGCCAACCCGACGCCTACTGCCTCACCGGAGGCGGGGTGACGCTGGCACCAGCCACCTACGAACTGAGGATGTTCGGTGGACGGGGCGACGACATGACGATCGAAATCGCCGACACCACCAACGGCGCGGTCCGGGCCTCGCGGGCGGTGACCACGTGTGGCGCCTGGTCCGAGCGCTTGACCTTCGTCCACCCGCGCGACGCCGGTTGCGCGAACTACGAGTTCCGCTTGCGCGTGGATGGAGGCGCTAGCGGTTGCTACGAACCGTTCGTGACGGGCGTCGAACTCACGCGCACCAGCGACCTGGCGCTCTGAGCAGAGCTTGGCGCGCGATGTAGCGCGAGTGCCACCGCCATTGGCTCACCGACAGCGTTGTCAGAGTGCGTTAGAAATGGCGGCTTCTGCGTTCGATAGAAATGTCGGTGCCAGTGTAGGCAAGACCGTCATCTAGGCCGCAGGGAGGG
>JADJJE010000041.1 GCA_016706685.1 Sandaracinaceae bacterium
TCAACGACCACGGTGAAGGCTGGTCTGGCTTTGGACAAAAAAAACGCCCCTTTGGGGGCGTCTCTTCTTTTCTTCAGGGGAGATCGACGGCTCAGCCGTTGACCAGGTCCTTGAGCTTCTTGAGCGGGGTCGCGCGGACCTTCTTGCTCGCGGGCTTCGCCTCGCGCTGCTTCTCTTCGCCGGTGAAGCGGTTGATGTAGGTGCCGGCCTTGGTGGCCTTGACCTTCTTCACCTTGAGCTTGAGGAGGTCCGGAATGACGAACTCCTCGGGAGAGCCACGCTTCGTGAGCTCGCGACGGATGAGTTCGCGGAGCTCGTCGAAGACGGCGGCGACATCCTTCTTGGTGAGGTTGGTCTTCTCGGCGAGCTCGCTGATGATCTGGGCCTTGGTGAGGCGCTTCGCTGTTGCCATGATTCCCTCCGGGAGTGGGAGTTGGGAGAGTCGAACCTGCGAATCGGTCTGTAAAACAGGCCGAAAGTGAACTTGGTCACAGGCAGGCGCATGGATGCCACCTTCGCAGAGCGGGGACAAGACTTTTCAGGTTCACGCGGAGGTTTTTTTTTGCGGCTCTCGCGCGCATCACATGACGAAGCCCGCATGCGACAAGCGTGCGCCGCGATGCCATGCGCGTTCGATGCTGAAACGAGCGGCTGAAGTCCGAGCGACCAGGGAACTACACACACGTCATCCACAGCACTTCACAAGGCTAAGGGAGCTGCCATCACCAAAAGGTGACATGAGCAAATAGCACAGTGATCACGGGCTTTTATCGCTGCATGTCGGGAAAACGTGACCGCTCGAGAGATCCCGAGAGCGCGGCCACACACCACTTATCCACAGCCTCTGACTCACGCCTTGCGGCGGATACACGAGGCTCGGAGCACGTCGACCATCGCGTTCATGCGGCGTTCTTCGTCATCGGTTTGATGGTCGTAGCCCAGCAGGTGCAGCAGCCCGTGCGCGAGCAGGATGGTCACTTCGGAGGCGATCGTCCGACCCCCTGCGATCGCTTGGCGGCGGGCGGTGTCCAAGCTGATCACGACATCACCGAGCAAATCAGGGTTCAGGCCACCGCCTTCGCCCTCGCGCATGGCGAACGCGAGCACGTCCGTGGGCTTGTCCTTGTGCCGGTAGTCGCGGTTGAGGGTGTGGATGGTGTCGTCGTCACACAGCAGCGCTCAACTCGGCCCAGGCAGCGCAGCGCGCGGCATCTGCTCCGCACGCCGCGCACGTCGGACGGACGCACCGGCCGACTGGTGAGGCCCGTGGTGGTGACGTGGACGCTCATGGCTCCATGTGCCGCGGAATGAAGGTGGTGTCGTACTGCCCTGCGCGGAACGACTCGTTGCCCAGCACCTGGCGCAGCTCGGCCATGTTGGTGGCGCCGGGACCCACCTGCGTGCCGGCCAGCACGCGGTCCAGCGTGAGCACGGCCTGATGCCGGATGGGCGCGTAGGTGGAGACCTTGGCCACCAAGCGGCCGTCGTCGAAGGCGCGCACGCCCTGCTCGTCCACGGTGCTCTCCACGCGCACACGGCGCGACGGATAAGGAGGGGAACGAAACGTGGTGGGCTCCTGCTCGGACGCCTGCGAGGCCACGAGCCAGGCGCTCACGGCGTGACCGCTGGGGCGCGGGTACAGGGCCTCGTCCGGCATGGCCTGACCGGCCGCCAGCTGCAGCTCGAGCGCCACCAGGTCCACGCCAGTGACCATCTCGCTGATGGCGTGCTGCTTGGGCAGGCCGATGCGCGCGCCGCTCATCCAGAAGTGGGTGTCGGCATCCAGCAGGAAGTCCACCGTCATGATGCCCACGTGGCCCACGCCCTCGAGCACGCGAATGGCAGCGTCGAAGAGGGCCTCGCGGATGGCCTCGCCGTCGCCGCGAAAGACGAGCTCGGGCGAGGGACACTCCTCGATGAAGCGCCGGCCCCCGTCGGACAGGCTGCGTTCCCGATCGCACAGCGCCACGCGCTCGCCGTGCTGATCGGCGGCGACCAGCACCTCGATGTGGCGCGGACGCTCCACCCAGCGCTGGGCGATCAAGCCGCCCACCCCCGCGCGCTCGCTCAAGCTGGCGAACGCCGCCGAAAGCTCGTCGGCGTCGTCCACGCGCACCACGCCGAGGCCGCCGCCCGCGAGCCGGGCCCGCAGCGCGATCGGATATCCAGCTTCGTAGGCGTAGGCGCCGAGATCGCCCACGTCGTCAATTGGGGCGCTGGAGGCCAGGCGGCGCACGCCATGCTCGTCGGCGATCGCCGCGAGAGCCACCCGGTCGCGCACGATCTCGAAGTGGACGAGCTTGCCCGGCACGCAGCGCTTGCCCTTCTCTTCGAGCGCGCGAGCCAGCTCGAGGTGGGAGCAGTGCGAGGCGTAGCCCGGGTAGATGGCGTCAGCGCCGATGGACTCCGCCAGCGCCACGATGTCGCTCACGGCAAGGCTCCCGTCGGGCTGCGCGGCGATCTCGTGCGCCCCCTCGCAGGCGTAGACGTGGACCGCGCTCGAGCCACCTCCGGGGACGCCCGGGGTGACGACGGTGTGAGCCGCGGCTCCGAGCTGACGGCACGTGCGCGCGATGCGCACGACCACCTCGCCACGGCGAGGGATGAGGACACGTTCGAACATCGGCGGAGCATACTCGCGGCACCCCACCCCCACCAGTTCGCGGTACTAGAGGGATGGCGAGTGGGCTGATAGGCTCCCGCCCGCAGGACCGAGCCGGGGCCAGTGGGGCGCGGCGTTCGGTCCATGAAGGCGATGCTCGCGTGTCATTTCTCCGAGACCCCCAGATCGAGCGCAACGTCAACCGGCTGCCCATCACGTTCGACAGCCACGGCGTGGACCGCTTCGGCGTGGACAAAGAGTGGCTCATCCGCGCCTACTCCCCGTTCGCGCACATGTACCGCAGCTACCTGAACGTCACCACGTTCGGCATGGAGCACGTGCCCAAGACGGGGCGCGGGCTGCTCATCGGCAACCACTCGGGTGGCATCGGCGCCGATGCGGCCATGACCATGACGTCGCTGCTCATGAACCACGACGCGCCACGCCTGGCGCACGGCATGGCGGAGTACTTCTTCAACACGTGGCCGTTCGCGTCGCAGCTGATGAACCGCACGGGGCACCTCACGGGCCTGCCCGAGCACGCCGAGATGCTGCTCGAGGCGGGCCGCATCGTGGTGGCCTTCCCCGAGGGCGCGCGCGGCACGGCCAAGCTCTATCGCGACAAATACAAGCTGGTGCGCTTCGGCACCGGCTTCGTCCGCCTGGCGCTCAAGATGAAGACCCCCATCTATCCCTTCGCCTTCATCGGCGGTGAAGAAGCGTTCCCCACGCTCTTCCACATCAAGGGGCTCAACAAGCTGATCGGCGCGCCCTACGTGCCGGTGGCCCCGCAGCTGGTCATCTGGCCGCTGCCGGTCAGCTGTCAGATCCACTTCGGTGCGCCTCTCCAGTTCGAGGGCGACGGCTCCGAGACCGACGAGGTCATCCAGGGCTACGTCGAGCGCGTCAAAGAATCCATTCACGGGCTCATCGAGACTGGCCTCGCTGCGCGCCCTGCGGCATTCACCCGCAAGCTCGTCCACAGCCCCTACGACCCCACCCGGCCCGATCTCAAGCGATGAACGACTCGACCAAGTCTCCCAAGCCCGGCAAGCCGAAGCCCACCACGAAGAAGCCCGTGGGCCGCGCCAAGCACGTGTCGGTGCCGCCCAGCGCGCCCACCGAGAGCGTCAGCGTGGCCATCCCCGCGGCAGCAGCTGCTCCGAAGGCGCCCTCGAAGGCTCCTGCAAAGCCGCGCGCCGCAAAGGCTCCGAGGACGCCGTCCGTTCCGCCGCCCAGCGCCGGGGCCGCGCCGGCAGATGGCCAGGCGCCCGCCGAGGCCGCCGCGAAGCGGGGTGCACGCCTCGCGAAGAACCAACCCGCCCAGGTCACCAAGCCACTCACCGTGTTGGTCACTGGCGTCAGCGGCACCCTCGCGCGTGGCGTGGCGCAGCGCTTGGTGGCCCGCGGTCACGTGGTGCACGGCATGGACCGGCGCCCCTGGCCCGACGCGCCCGACGGCATCGAGATGCACCAGGCGGACATCCGCAAGCGCCCTGCCGAAGACGTGTTCCGCACGGCGCGCCCCGACGTGCTGGTGCACATGGCCACCGTCACGCACTTCACCACCGGCTCCGACGAGCGCTACCGCATCAACCTGGGCGGCACGCGGCGCCTCTTCGAGCACTGCCACGAGTACGGCGTGAAGCAGGCGCTCTTCGTCGGGCGTCACACCGTCTATGGCGCCACCGCCGACTCCCCGCTCTATCACACCGAGGACGAGCCGCCGCTCGGGGGCGCGTCGTTCCGCGAGCTGGCCGATCTGGTGGCGGCCGACCTCTACGCCGGCAGCGCGCTCTGGCGCTGGCCCCAGCTGAGCACCGCCGTGCTGCGCCTCTGCTACTTCCTCGGGCCCAGCAAGCGCGGCACGCTCGCCAACTTCCTGGGCGACGACCGCGTGGCGCTGGTCATGGGCTTCGACCCCCTCTTCCAGTTCATGCACGAGTTTCGACGCCGAGGAGGCCATCATCCTCGCCATCGAAAAGAAGCTGCGTGGCGTCTACAACGTAGCGGGCCCGCCCCCCGTGCCGCTCAGCATCCTGTGCCGCGCCACCGGGCGCCGCGCCGTGCTGGTGCCCGAGCTGTTCTACGGGCGCATGCTGGGCCGCGTGGGTCTCAGCTTCCTGCCCGGCGACGCGGTGGCGCACATCAAGTACCCCATCGTGGTGAACTCCGAGCCCTTCAAGCAGGCCACCGGGTTCGAGCCCAAGTACGACAGCGCCCAGACCATGGAGGGCTTCCGCTGGAGCTAGCCGGCAACGGCTGACCCCAGCGGCGCCCGCTTCGCTCTCAGCGCCCGCGCGCGCCCACGATGGTGGAGCGGCCGGCGTAGATGGCGCCCTCGCCCAGCTGCTCTTCGATGCGCAGCAGCTGGTTGTACTTGGCGATGCGCTCCGAGCGCGAGGCGGAGCCGGTCTTGATCTGACCGGCGCCGGTGGCCACCGCGAGGTCCGCGATGAACGTGTCCTCGGTCTCGCCGCTGCGGTGCGAGATGATGCTGGAGTAGCCGTGCAGCGCGCCGAGGCGAATGGTGCTGAGCGTCTCGCTGATGGAGCCGATCTGGTTGACCTTGATGAGGATGGCGTTGGCCACGCCCTGGTCGATGCCGCGCTGCACGCGTTCCACGTTGGTCACGAAGAGGTCGTCGCCCACCAGCTGCGTGCTCTTGCCGAGGCGCTCGGTGAGGGCCTTCCAGCCGCTCCAGTCGTCCTCGTCCATGCCGTCCTCGATGGACAGGATGGGGTACTTCTCGCAGTACTGCGCGTAGATCTCCACCAGCTTGCCGGCGTCCACCTGCGTGCCGTCGAACGTGTAGACGCCCTTGTCGTGGAACTCGCTGGCCGCGCAGTCGAGCGCGATGGCGATCTGCTCGCCCAAGCGGTAGCCGGCCTTCTCGATGGCCTTGGCCACGAACGCGAGGGCCTCCTCGTTGGTCTTGAGGCGCGGCGCGAAGCCCCCCTCGTCGCCCACGCTGGTGGCCTCGCCGGCGTCGCTCAGCAGCTTCTTCAGCGTGTGGAAGGTCTCGGCGCCCGCGCGCAGCGCCTCGCCGAAGCTGTCGAAGCCCACGGGGTAGATCATGAACTCCTGGATCTCGAGCCCGTTGTCCGCGTGCGCGCCGCCGTTGATGATGTTCATCATGGGGGCGGGCAGCACGCGCGCCTGCGCGCCGCCGAGGTAACGCCACAGCGGCAGGCCCAGCGCCTCGGACGCCGCGCGCGCGGTGGCCATGGACACGCCCAGGATGGCGTTGGCGCCCAGCTTGCTCTTGGTGGGCGTGCCGTCCAGCTCGAGCAGCGCCTGGTCCACGGACGTCTGGTCGAGCGCGTCCATGCCGATGATCTCGGGGCCCAGCTCGGTGATGACGTTGTCGACGGCCTTCAGCACGCCCTTGCCGAAGTAGCGGCTCTTGTCGCCGTCGCGCAGCTCGAGGGCCTCGTGCTCACCCGTGGACGCGCCGGAGGGAACGGCCGCGCGGCCCATGGAGCCATCCGCCAGGCCGACCTCCACCTCGAGCGTGGGGTTGCCCCGCGAGTCCAGGATCTCTCGGGCGTTTACAAAGGCGATCTCGGTCATGTCTCGGTCCTCGAGGTGAACGTTTCGGGTCGGTTTCCGCCGCAGCGGGACGCTCGAATACCACCGCGCCCCGGGCTGTCAACGTCCAGCCCCTTCCGGCCGCGCAGTGCGACACCCACTCAGTGCACGTGCTCGCCGCCCACCGGATCGATGCCGGGCAGCAGCTGCTCGCCGTGGCGGTCCTTGATGAACGAGCCCCCCGTGTCCACGTGGAAATGGTTGCGGTGCGCCGCGTTGTAGTTGGGCGTGAGGATCGTCTGGAAGGCGCCCTGGTTCCACATGGCACACCCGATGGTGTGCAGCGCCGTGTCCGCTGCGCCGGTGGGCGCCCCCGGGCAGGTGGCCCCCGTGGTGATCAGCCAGTCGTCCAGCAGCGTGTACTCCGTGTCCGAGGCCGCGAGCCCAAAGCCATACAAGTCGATGGCGCGGCCGAACGAGTGCTTGCTGAGCACGCACTCGGGGTCGTTCAGGGGGATGCCCCCGATGCAGCGGTAGTTGTAGATGCCGATGTGGATGACCTCGTCCATGCCCAGCGGCTTGATGATCGCCGTGAGCTGATGTAGGCGGGGCCCGAGCGTGCAGTCCATGATCATCGCGGTGGGCGCGGCGTTGTCTACGTAGCGGAAGGACACCCCGTTGATGATGGGCTCGACGCGCACCGGGTCGTCGATGCCCGTGCGGGGGGTGGTGACGGCCCAGTCGAAGCCCAGCACGTCCAGCATGGCGTGGCAGGAGGCATCCGTGGTCGGCGTGACGTCCACGGTCACCTCGTCGCGCGCCACCTCGAGGCCGTCGGCGTCGAGCCCCACCGCCACCAGCGTGCGCGCTCCGGGTGTGGTGAACACCGCGTCGAAGTGGTGCGGCGCCGTATCGCTCCCACCGGCAAAGACCGCCCCCACGAAGAACTCCACGCGGGCGACGCCCACCGTGGTGACATCCAGCGGGATGATGGCCGCCCAGTCGTGCCCGTCCACGTCGTCCATCGGGTGGGGGCTGCTGACCGGCGCAATGGTCAGCGAGGGCTCGAGCGGGCCGGCATCCGGTACGTCGCCGAGGTCCACACCGTCGCCCATGTCACTGGGCGGCATGCCCGCGTCGCTCGGAGACCGCACGCCCACGCTCCCTGCTGGCCCGGGGTCGTGGTTCAGCGCGGTCGCAGGCTCTGCACACGCGGGCAGCCCGCAGGCCAGCAGCCCCACGAGCATGCTCCGCCGCACGGACGCACGCCAAAACCAAGACCGACTCGTCCGCAGAACCACGGGGTCAAGATGCACCCTGGGTGGCCGGCGCGGCAAGCCCGGCGACGCGATGGAGTTGGGCCACCGCCCGCGTGCTGCTACCGTCCGCCCGTGATCCCCTGGTTCAAGGCCGCGCACTTCTTCTTCCCCATGCCCGTTCCGCTGCCCTGGCTGCCGGACGGAATCCCCATGCACCCCTTCGCGCTGCTGGTCATGACCGGCGCGCTGGCGTCGGTGCGCGCGGCCGACTGGTATGCCCGCAAGAACCGGCTGAGCACCGCGGTGGTGGGTGACCTCACCATCCACATGCTGTTCTTCGGGTTCATCGGGGCGGCCGTGTTCAACACGCTGTTCTACTTCCCGGAGCGCATCACCCAGGTGCTCGAGCACCCGCGCATGGCGCCGCGCCTGTTCAGCGGCATCTCGTCCTACGGCGGCTTCCTGGGCGGCGTGCTGGGTGCGTTCTTCTGGCGCTGGCGCCGCAAGCTGCCGCTGCTGGAGCTGGGCGACGCCACGGCCTTCGCGGCGCCGTTCGGCTGGCTGTTCGGGCGCATGGGCTGCGCCGTCACGCACGACCACCCGGGCGGCATCACCAACTTCTTCCTGGGCATCCGCGGCTGGGACGGCACGCCCTACACGCGCCACGACCTGGGCCTGTACGAGGTGTTCTGGAGCGCGGGCGTGATGGCGCTCTTGCTGGTGCTGGTGCAGCGCAAGCGCACGCCGGGCTTCTATGTGGCCTTGGTGCCCACCCTGTACGCGCCGTACCGCTTCCTGCTCGACTTCCTGCGCATCGACGCGGCCCTCGTTGGCGGAGACGCGCGTTACGCCGGGCTGACCCCCGCGCAGTACGCCGCCGTGGGCACCATGATCATGGCGCTCATGGTGCTGCGCCACTCGCTCACGGAGAAGCCCGCCGAGCTGCCCCCGTTCGCGCGCACCCCGTAGCACCGCCAGGCCGAGGGACGGAAAAGCAAGAGGCTCCGCAGCGCCGGGGGTGGTGCTGCGGAGCCTGCTCGGGCGGACCGGACTTCAGCGCTGGAAGTAGATGGCGTTGGTCACGCCGAACGGCGCGCGGCCCGGGTGCACCGGCTCGAGGGTGCTGGTCTCCACGCCGTCCACGTCCAGGTCGCCCCGCGCGTGGAAGATGACGTAGCTGGCGCCGGCGGGGATGTTGACCGCCACGTCCATGTCCAGGCGCAGCGCGTTACCGGTGTCGGGCACCGCGATGGTGCCCTCGAGCATGCCGTTCACGTAGACCTCGAGGGTGGTGACGGTGATCCAGGTGGGGGCCTGCACGGTGACGCGGATGTTCTCCGTGGCCGCGGCACCCATGCGCTCCTCGCCCGGGCCCTCCCCCGTGGCGGTCTCGGCCGTGAGGAACACGCCGCCGCTGATGACGGCGCGGCCGGCGGCCACCAGGTCGCGCAGGTCGTTGTCGTCCAGGTTGGTGCGGAAGTCGGCCGGCGTGTCCGTGCCCGCGATGATGCAGGTGCGCGGGTAGCCCACGGCGCTGCCGTCCATGACGTTGTGGCTGTCGGACGAACCGGTGACGGCCACGCGCTTGCCGCGCGACATGAAGCTGAACCAGTCCCCCACGGTGGCGTCGAAGTTCTCGGTGAACGACGACTCGTTGAAGACCTCCACGATGCTGAACGCGTCCTCGTCCCACAGCTCGGTGTTGGAGGCCACGCCCGTGTCGCGGTCGTACCCGGACGCGGTGAAGTAGGCACCCGGAACGCCCAGGCTGCGCGGGTGGAAGATGATCAGCGCCGGGTCGGTGGGGATGGCGTCGATCTCGGCGAACATCTCGGGCGGCAGGCGCAGACGCGCGAGGCCCGTGGTCTCGTTCTCCTGAGTGAGGTCGCGCCACTGCACCGCGCCCCCGTTGGGGCGAGCGGGGTCCGCCTGCAGCGGGAAGACGCCGAAGTGGCCGTAGTCGAAGGTGGTGTACTCCAGCGCGCTCACGCCGTACGCCCAGTCGTCCATGCCCAGCCGGCTGATGTTGGGCTCGAACGCCGCCACGAACTCGTGATCGGTGCGCACCGGGATCTCGACGCCGTCGCCGAGCGCATAGCGGATCTTGTCGTCGCCGGGGTCGCCTGCGTCCGGCGAGCGGTCCGTGTGGATGTGGAAGTCACCGCACACGGTGTCCGTGGTGTCCACGCTGCGCACGAGCGATGGCGTCAGCTCCACGGTCCCCCCACCCGCCACCACGACGGCGGCGTCGTCGAAGATCTCGTACTCGTAGCCGCGCGAGACGACCACGCGGTAGGTGCCGGCGGCCACGCCCATGGTGACGTCTCCGTCGAGCGGGAACTCCACGTGTTCGCGGTCGCCGAGCGGCATGCGCGGCTCGCCGAAGGCCTCGAACGGCACCTCGGCCGTGCCCGGGCGCGTGACGGTGCCCTCGTTGATGACCTGCACACGCACGGGCGCAGGCGCCGCCGTGGCGCCCATGGACTCCACGGTGGTGGCTGCCACGTGGATGAAGCCGGCCGCCGGCAGCGTGATGTCGCCGGCCGTGGTGGTGCCGGCCGCCACGTTGACCACGGGGGGCACGCCATCGCCGCGGCGGTAGGCGTGCAGCTGAACGGCCGCGTCCGTGGGTGCGTGCAGCGTGAAGCTGCCGGTCGCGTCCGTGAAGACGCGCGTGAGGTAGTTCTCACCCGCGCCGTCGAGCGCATGCACGCGCACGCCGGCCGCCGGCGCACCGTCCGACTCGAGGACGCGACCCGTGATGGCACGGGTGCTCAGGCCCTCGTTGCGCGAGTACGCCTCACGCACACCGTCGAGGCCCGTGCCGCCCACGTGCAGGCGCGCCATGTGAACGCGGGTGGTGCTGTCTGCGGGAAGCTCCAGCTGCGTCGTGGTGAGCACGTTGACGCCGGAGATCTCGAAGATGCTGGAGATGGACCCGCCGGGGACGCTGAGGGCGTAGCTGGTGGCGTCATCGTCGACGTAGGCCAGGAAGTCGTTCTCCGTGCCCGGCACGCTGAAGCCATGGTTCGGCGCGTAGAGCGGCATGCGCTTGGTCTGCATCGCCAGGATGCCCGCCTTCACGAAGTCCAGCAGCGTGTCGGTGGGGTTGGTGATGTCGAAGAACACGTCCACGTGCTCGGCCCCCGGCTGCAGCTCGTAGTCGATGCCGACCGTGAGCGCGGAGTAGTTGGTGGGGAACAGCGTGCGACCGACGCTGTCGATGAAGGGGATGGGGCGCATCACGCCCTCGACACGCACGATGGCGGGGCCGCCGCTGCGGCCGGAGCGCCGGACCTCCACGGTGTCGGCCTTCACGGTGAAGCGGCCGAGGGTGACCATGAACTCGTTCAGGTTGGCCGGGCGCACGATGGCCGCGTCCTCGAGCGCGGCGATGCCGACGACCCCGCCTCCCCAGGGGTTGTAGAGGTCCGACTCACCGACGTCCTCGATGACCACGACGATGTGCTCGTTGGTCAGCGCGAAGTCACCCGCCGCCATGACGGAAAGGCCTGCAGGATCCGGCGGCAGGTCTTCTTGAGTCAGGATGCCTGCGTAGGCTCGCCCGGCAGGGACCGCCAGCGGGTCCACGGCGCCGTCGCCGCCTCCGCAGGCGGGCAGCAGCCCCCCCATGCACGAACACAACATTACCGCCCGAGCCATGAATCGATTCATGTCCGAAAGGTAACAGCAACAATCCGGTCACGAAAGTGTGGCGAGCGCGAGGCGTGCGCGTGAACGAACGCATCGTAAGCTCGGGGCATTCCATGGCCGGTCGGCGCGCGTTTCTGACATCCTTGGCCGCAGGCACCGCGGCGCTCTTGCCGCTGGGCTGCACCGCTCGCCGCGAGCCCCCCGTGAGTGACGATCCGGAGACGAACATGCCCGAACGAAGCGATCGCCCCATGCCCGTGGTCTTCGTGGGCCACGGCTCGCCCATGAACGTGGTGGAGGACAACCGCTGGAGCCGGGGCTTCCGGGAGCTCGGCACCCTACTCCCCCGCCCGCGCGCCATTCTGGCCATCTCGGCGCACTGGTTCGTGGACGGCACCTACCTCACCGACAACACCCAGCCCCGCACCATCTACGACTTCTCGGGCTTCCCCCAGGCGCTCTACGAGGTGGAGTACCGCGCCCCGGGCAGCGTGGACCTGGCCACCCGCGTGCGCGGCATGATCGGCGACCAGCGCGCGCAGCTGCGCAGCGACTGGGGGCTGGACCACGGCACCTGGAGCGTCTTGCACTGGATGTATCCCGCGGCCGACATCCCCGTGGTGCAGCTCAGCATGGACCGGCGCCTGCCCGCGCGGGGCCACTACACGCTAGGCCGCTCGCTCGCCGCGCTGCGCCACGAGGGCGTGCTCATCCTGGCCAGCGGCAACGTGGTGCACAACCTGCGCGACGCCTTCCAGCGCATGCAGAGCGGCAACACCGAGACACCGCCGTGGGCCGCCCGCTTCGATCAGACCGTGGCGCAGGCGCTCACCCAGCGCGACACGGAGGCGCTGCTGGGGCTGTGGCCCAGCGAAGACGGCGCGCTGGCGCACCCGTCACCCGACCACTGGTGGCCCCTGCTGTACGCCTACGGGGCCACCGAAGGGACCGACACCACGCGCTTCCCCCTCGAGGGCTTCGACCTGGGCTCGCTGTCGATGCGCAACGTGATCATCGGCTGACGCCGGGGGCTTCACGGCTCCGAGCGGAAGATGACCAGCCCAATGTCTTCGCCCAGCTGCGGCATGGGCACCACGCCATAGCCGTAGTTGCGGCCGAAGAGCGTGATCATGCCGGTGTAGCCATTGGCCTTCTCCGCCAGGGCCGCCGTGCGCGTGGCGTGGTTGGGCACCAGCAGGTCGAGGTCGGGCGGCGTGCCGCGGTGGTGGATGTGCTCGCCCTCGTAGACGTAGGCCCAGATGGCCACGCCGCGCTCCACATCGGCCGCGTGGTTGCCGCGCAGCTGACGGGTCACGCGCTGCGCGATGCTCCAGAGCGGCATGGCGGCGGCCACCACACCCACGGTGCGCCCCTCGTGACGGGCGGGCGCGGCGAAGAGCACGCTCACGCTGCGGGCGTCGCCCTCCTCGGCCACGAACTCGGCCAGACCCCGGCCACGGGCGCCGGTCGCCAGCGCGGCGGCCACCACGGGATAGCGCTCGCCGAAGTTCTGACCGCGCAGGCTGTCGGGCTCGGCGTCGCGAGCGATGACGGTGCCGTCGGTTCCGACGCCCACCAAGAACGTGATGGGCGAGGGCACGAACTCGGGGATGGCTCGCGGCGGCCGGCGCGCCCCGTGGAGCGCCTGGCGCAGGCGCCGCTCGCGCGTCTCGGCGTCTTCCAGCACGAACACCGAGGCGTACTGCTCGCCGGCGGTGCGCACGCCCACGCTGGCACGCGCGAGGTCCTCGCGGATCCACGAGATGGCGTCGGGCAGGTGCTGCTCGCGGATGACGCGGCGCTCTTCGGCGGCGTCGTTCGCGCTGCACCCCGACAGGATGGCCACCACGGCGGTGAGCAGAGCGAGGACCGGGCGAGCGGACTTGGGAGAGAGGCGTTCCATGCCCCTACCGTGCGCCCCCGCCACGCCGCGCGTCAACCACGCGAAGCGGCGTTGACCTGGGTCAAAGGCCCAGCTGCTTCGCGATGATGACCTTCATGATCTCGCTGGTGCCCGCGTAGATGCGCTGCACGCGCGCGTCCATGTAGGCCCGCGCGATGGGGTACTCCAGCATGTAGCCGTAGCCGCCGAAGAGCTGCAGGCACTCGTCCACCACGCGCCCCAGCATCTCGGTGTGCCAGAGCTTCGCCATGGAGCACTCCTTCACCAGGTACTCGCCCTTGGTGTGCGCAGCGGCGAGGCGGTCGAGGAACACCCGCCCGATCTCCACCTCGGTCGCGCACTCGGCCAGCTTGAACTGCGTGTTCTGGAACTTGCTGAGCGACTTGCCGAACGCCTTGCGCTCGTTGGTGTACGTGATGGTGTCCTTGAGCGACTGTGCCGCGCAGGCCTGCGCCGCCACGGCCACCGCCAGGCGCTCCTGCTGCAGCTTCTTCATCAGCATGATGAAGCCAGCGCCCGGCGCGCCCAGCAGGTTGGCGGCCGGCACGCGGCAGTCCTCGAAGGCCAGCTCGCTGGTGTCCTGCGAGTCCATGCCCATCTTCTCGAGCTTCTTGCCCTTGGTGAACCCAGGCGTGCCCGCCTCCACCACGAAGAGCGACAGGCTGCGGTGCGGGTCGTCCCCCGGCTCGCCCGTGCGGCAGGCCAGCACCACCAGGTCGCACAGCTGCCCGTTGGAGATGAACGTCTTGGCGCCATTGATCACATAGTGATCGCCGTCCTTGCGCGCCGTCGTCTGGATGCCCGCGAGGTCGCTGCCCGTGCCCGGCTCGGTCATGCCCACCGCGGTGATCAGCTCCCCGCTGGCGCAGCCTGGCAGCCACTTCTGCTTCTGCTCCGCGTTCCCGAACTCGTGGATGTAGGGCACCACGATGTCCGAGTGCAGGCTCATGGCGAAGCCGCTCTCGTATGCGTTGGCGAGCTCCTCCATGATCACCACCGAGTGCAGGAAGTCGCCGCCCGCGCCGCCGTGCTCCTCTTCCATCCACGGGCAGAGGAAGCCCGCCTCACCGGCCTTGCGCCACACCTCGCGCGACACCATCCCGTCTTCGCGCCACTTGGCCTGATGCGGGACCACCTCGCGGTCGACGAACGACTTGAAGGCGTTGCGGAAGAGGTCGTGCTCTTGGGAGAAGATGTCGCGCTTCATCAGGATCCTCGCGCGGGCTGCACGGGAAGCAGTAGACCGCTGGTGAATGAATCGCCATTCAGTACCAGGAGGCGGCGAGGCTGGCAACCTATCGCTCACCCCAGCGCGGCCTGTGCGACCCTCTGCGCATGTCTCTCGAGGCGCGCCTGACCGTCCTATCGGGTCTCGTCGTGCTCTTCGCGTGCGACCGGGGTGGCTCCAGCCCTCCGCCGCTCGAGGCGGTCGTCGAGGTCGCGCTCGGAGGATTTCACAGCTGTGCGCGGACCCACGACGGGAGCGTGTTCTGCTGGGGAATGAACCATCGAGGTCAGGCGGGTCGGCCCCCGCTCGACGCCACACAACCGAGGCCCGCACGGGTTCACGGCCTCGCGGGGGTTCAACAGCTCGGCCTCGGGGACGCTCACAGCTGCGCGCTCCGCACGGACGGCGCAGTCCTGTGCTGGGGAGACAACGAGAGTGGACAGCTGGGGGACGGCACGACCGTGAGCCGCGAGCAGCCGAGGGCCGTTCCGGGCCTGACCGGCGTGGTGGAGCTGAGCCTCGGGAGCGGGAAGACCTGTGTGCGGACGGCCGACGCCAACGTTCTCTGCTTCGGACAGGCCCACGGAGGAGGCCGCGCGCACAGCACGGCTCCCGTGGCGATGCCCGCGCTTGCGGGGGCGGCTCAGCTCGCCGTCGGGATGACGCACTCCTGCGCCAGGATGGGCGACGGCACGGTGCGTTGCTGGGGCAGCAATTTTCGCGGTCAACTTGGCGACGGAACCACCGTGGATCACCTGGAACCCATGCCCGTCCCCGGGCTCACCGGGGTCGAGCAGGTCGCCGTGGGCGCGTTCTCGAGCTGTGCGCGCATGCTCGACGAAACCGTGCGGTGCTGGGGATACAACGGCCTCGGCGCTCTCGGCCTCGACCCTTCGCAGGAGGTGGTGGCCACCCCGACGCAGGTCCCGTCCCTCGCGAACGTGGCGCACGTCGCCATGGGCGAGTTTCACCGCTGCGTCCGGCGCACGGACGGATTGGTTCTTTGCTGGGGCGGTCGCTACTGGTCGCAGATCGGCGACGGCGTCGGGGGAGGCGACGCGGAAGCACTGGCACCCCAGCCCGTGCTTTTGCGCACGCTGCCCCCCGTGGAGCAGCTCGCCGTGGGTCAGCGCCACTCGTGCGGATTGCTCCCGGGCGGCGCGCTCCGCTGCTGGGGATACAACGTGGGCGGAGGTCTCGGCGACGGTACACGCGAGGATCGCGCGACACCGGTCGCCGTGCGCTGAAGGAGGCCTCGCAGGAAGGCCAACTGGTTGACACCATCGACGCTGCCTCTAAGACAGTCGGATGGCCGACACCGTCATTCACCGCAGCGTTGCGAACCTCCGGCTGATCGGCATCGCGGAGGGCATCTCGTTCCTCCTGCTGCTGGGCGTGGGCATGCCGCTCAAGTACTACGCCGGAATCCCCATGGCGGTGCGCGTGATGGGCAGCCTGCACGGGTTGCTGTTCGTGCTGTTCCTGATCGCGCTCTCGTATGCCGGCAGCAAGCGCGACTGGGCGCCGCAGACGTCGTTGTCGTTCTTGGTCGCGTCGGTGCTGCCCTTTGGGTTCTTGATGGTGGACGGCCGGCTCAAGCGCGAGATGATCGCTCCGTAGCCCCGCCCGCGGGGGCCTGCTATGGCCTGCCGTGCTCGACGATCTCTCCCCCCTGAGCGGCGGCCTCCAGCGCGCCACGGCGACCACGGACGTGGCGCTGCGTGCGCTCGCGGGCGAGGCGCGTGTGGACCTGGCGGGGCTGCCGCCCGGCGCGGCGGCGCTGCTGTTGGTGAAGGCCAGCAAGGCCCACGCGGGCCCCATGCTGGTGGTCACGGCGGACACGGACGCCATGCGCCGCACGGCCGAGAGCCTGCGCTTCTTCCTGGGCGAGAGCGACGCGGTGCGCACCGAGGTGCTGCACTTCCCGAGCGCGGACACGTCGCCCTTCTTGGACGTGGCCTCGGACCGGCGCGCGACGATGGACCGGCTCGCCGCGCTCTTTCACATGGCGCAGGGGCTGCCCTGGCGCTTCCTGGTGGTCTCGGCGGCCGCCCTCATTCGCAAGGTGGCGCCGCGCGAGGCCATCACGTCGCGCTCCAAGTGGGTGCGAGCCGAGGACGAGCTCGACCGCGACGAGCTGATCCGCGTGCTGGCCGACGGCGGCTACCTGCGCGTGCCGGTGGCCGAGGACCCGGGCACGTTCGCGGTGCGCGGCGGCATCATCGACGTGTATGCGCCGCATGCGCCCTACCCCGCGCGCATCGAGCTGGACGACTGGCTGGTCACCAGCATCAAGTACTTCGACCCCGACACGCAGCGCACGGTGTCGGAGACCAAGGGCATCTTCGTGCACCCGGTGCGCGAGACGCTGCTGGGCGACGCCGAGGTGGCGCTGGCGCGGCAGCGCATCCGCACCCTGTGCGACGACGTGAACTGGCCCACCAAGAAGACGCTGGCGCTCTTGGACGACATCTCCGCCGGGCGCATGTTCTATGGCCTGGACGGGCTCTTGCCCGCGTTCTATCCGGCGCTCCAGACCATCTTCGAGTACATCCCCGGCGACGCCCGCGTGGTGTACCTGGACCCGGTGATGTGCCACCGGACCATCCGTGACGAGCGGGAGCAGGCGCGCAACGACCACGGCGCCAAGGTGGCCGAGGGCGCGCCCACGTATGCGCTGCGGGACCACTACCTGGACGAGGCCGAGCTGAGCGTGCGGCTCGAGGCGCGGCCCGTGGCGGCGTTCCACCGCATGGTGTTCACGGGGCGGCCGAGCGAAGACGCCTCGCCGCTGGCCATCTACGAGCACTGCCAGGAAGACAGCGTGCTGCACCTGGGCGCCACGGACCACGCCGCGCTGGTGGGTGAGCTGAAGGCCGCCAAGGGTGGCAGCGGCCGCGAAGAGGGCCTGGCTCCGGGCGCGCGCAACGCACAGCGCTGGCTGGACGCGGGCATGCGTGTGCTGTTCGTGGCGCGCAACCACACCCAGGCCGAGCGCCTGCGCACGCTGCTCACGCAATACGACGTGCCCACCACGGGCAAGCCCGCGCCCTTCGAGCCCGGCATGATCGAGGGGCGCCCGCCACAAGCCGCGCAGATCAGCGTGGGCGCGCTGTCCGACGGCTTCGTGATGCCCACCGAGGGCCTGGTGTGCATCACCGAGGGCGAGATCTTCGGCACGCAGACGCGCAAGCGCGCGCCGCGCAAGCAGAAGGGGCGCGACACCGAGGCGTTCCTCGAAGACCTGCGCCAGCTCGAGGTGGGCGACTTCGTGGTGCACTCCGACCACGGCGTGGGGCGCTACCTGGGCATCGAGCGCAAGTCGCTGGGGCAGAGCCAGTTCGAGCGCTACGTGGGCAACGAAGAGCGCTACGTGGAGGTGCTGGTCGTCGAGTACAAAGACGGCGCGCGCCTCCTGCTGCCCGTCACGCGCCTGAACCTGCTGCAGAAGTTCGCGGCGGGCGACACGCACACGCCCAAGCTGGACCGCCTGGGCGGCAGCACCTTCAGCAAGACCAAGGGCAAGGTCGAGCGCGCCGTGAAGCAGCTGGCGGAAGACCTGCTGAAGCTCTACGCCGAGCGCGCCGCCGCCGAGCGCGTGGCCGTGCCGCCGCCCGACCGCAGCTACGCGGAGTTCGAGGCCACGTTCCCGTACGAGGAGACGCGCGACCAGCTGGCCGCCATCGACGACGTGATGGCGGACCTCGACGGCGGCAAGCCCATGGACCGCCTGGTGTGCGGTGACGTGGGCTTCGGCAAGACCGAGGTGGCCCTGCGCGCGGCCTTCCGCGTGGCCATGGCGGGCCGCCAGGTGGCCGTGCTGTGCCCCACCACGGTGCTGGCGCAGCAGCACTACAACAACTTCGCCGCGCGCATGAGCGACTACCCGCTGCGCGTGGGTGTGCTCTCGCGCTTCGTGGACAAGGCCGAGCAGTCCGATGTCCTGAGCGGGCTCAAGGAGGGCAAGGTCGACATCGTGATCGGCACCCACCGCCTGCTGAGCAAGGACGTGCACTTCAAGCACCTGGGGCTCCTGGTGGTGGACGAAGAGCAGCGCTTCGGTGTGTCGCACAAGGAGCGCATCAAGAACCTGCGCAAGAGCGTGGACGTGCTCACTTTGTCCGCTACCCCGATCCCGCGCACGTTGCAGATGGCCATCGGCGGCATGCGGGACCTCAGCCTGATCACCAGCGCGCCGGTGGACCGCCGGGCCGTGCGCACCTTCGCGTGCCGCTGGGACGACCACACCATCCGCGAGGCCATCCTGCGCGAGATGAACCGCGGTGGGCAGGCCTTCTTCGTCTACAACCGCATCGACGGGCTGTACGAGCGCGCGGACCGCCTCAAGAAGCTGCTGCCCGACGTGCGCATCGCCGTGGCCCACGGCCAGATGGGCGAGGTGGCGCTCGAGCAGACCATGACGGACTTCATCGAGGGCCGCTACGACGTGCTTTGCTCCACGGCCATCATCGAGTCGGGCATCGACATCCCACGCGCCAACACCATGATCATCGACCGCGCCGACACGTTCGGGCTCTCGCAGCTCTACCAGCTGCGCGGGCGCGTGGGCCGCAGCCGTGAGCGCGCCTACTGCTACCTGCTGACGCCGCCGCCCTCCACGCTGAGCGACGAGGCCCGCTCGCGCATCGAGGCCCTCGAGCGCTTCACGGAGCTGGGCTCGGGTTTCAAGGTGGCCTCGCTCGACATGGAGCTGCGCGGCGCGGGTGACCTCCTGGGCGCCGAGCAGAGCGGCAGCGTGTCGCAGGTGGGCTTCGACATGTTCGTGCACATGCTGGAGCAGGCCGTGGCCGAGCTGCGCGGCGAAGAGGTGGTGGCGGACTTCGACACCGAGATGACCGTGGCCCTCGAGCACTACCTGCCCGACGACTACATCGAGGACGTGGGCCTGCGCCTCTCGCTCTACAAGCGCCTGGCCTCGGCGCGCGACGAGCAGCGCGTGGACGACCTGGCCATCGAGATGGAGGACCGCTTCGGGCCGCCGCCGCAGCCCGCGCGCGACCTGTTGCGCGTGATGGCGCTGCGCCCGCTGCTGCGCGAGTACCGCATCCTCGGCTGCGAGGCCGACGAGCGCCGCGTGACGCTGCACCTGCGCGAAGACACGCCGCTCGACCCGTCGAAGGTCATGGGCCTGGTGGGCCAGCCGCGCAGCCCGTGGAAGCTCTCCCCCGACATGAAGCTCACGCACCACCGCGACCCGAACAGCAGCCAGAACAAGCTGGATGGCGTGGACCACGTGCGCGACGTCTTGCGCGTGCTCCCTTCTCTCTGCAAAGACAGCTGACCATGACCGACCCCAAGCGCTCCCTCGATGCCATCTTCGACGCCGACCGGGCCATGCGCCAGGCCGAGACCCAGCTGCTCTCGAGCGGCAAGCAGGGCCTGGTGCGCGTGCTCACCAGCGCCATCGCCGAGGCCAAGGAGTTGGCCGCGCGCAACCCTGTCGAGGCCGGAATGCGCCTCGAGCGCCTGGCCGACCTGTGCGCCCAGGTGCCCGGCCCCGAAATGACCGACGCCCTGATCGGCATCCTGGACCACGACGAGGCCCCTGTGCGCATCGCTGCCGGTGAGGCCCTGCTGGACGTGGCCTACGAGTACTACGCCGAGGTGGCGCGCGGCATCGAGCGCGCCCTCGACCGCGGCCACCGTGGCCTCGCCATGAGCGAGCTGCCGCACGTGCTGGCCGAGGTGGGCGAGCCCAGCGCCATCGCGCTGATGAAGCGCTTCCTGGCCACCGGCGACCCCGAGATCATCGCGTCGACCATCGAGGCATTCGTCACCCTGGACGACCCGGACGCCATCAGCGCCATCGAGCCGTTCGTGGACGACGAGCGCACGGTGGCCTTCGACGAGGCCGACGACGAGACGGGCGCCACGCTGGGCGAGCTCGCGCAGGAGGCCATCGAGGCCCTGGGCGGCGGCGAAGAGGACTGACGCGCGACGCGGTCTCGAAGCGCCCCATTCGGCGCGCTTCGTGGGGGGAGCGGTTCGGTGCCATGTCGAGGACGTCCAGCGCATCATTGAGCGCCTCGACGTCGTGAAGTGGAGCCAGAGATCGTAGTCCGCGGTGAGGACGGGGAGTCCGTAGGCCACCAGAGCACGCCTGCCGATGAGGACCGCTCGCGCTCCGCTGCGCTCTGAGGCGGCGAATAGCTCGTGTTCATCATGGATACCGGCATGCATCAGAGACACCGCAGCTCATTGGCCTATGGGAATCACGAGCGGGTATAGAAGTGTCGGGTTTGCGGTTCTTAGAAATGTCGGGTCCCCGAAGGTCGGAGGTTCGCGCACATGTCTGCCGCCTACCTGACCATGAACCTCATCGTCGCGCAGCAAGAGCACGAGACCGCAGCGAGGCTCGAGAAGGCCCGCACTTACCGCGAACGGCAGCTGCTCAAAGACCGTTTGGGTCATGTCGCTGCAGCCCACTGAGCCCTCCCCGCACGGCCTAGATGACGGCCTTGCCTACATTCTCAGCGACATTTCCATGGAACGCAGAAGCCGCCATTTCCAATGCACTTTGACAACGCTGTCGGTCAGCGCCGTTGTCACGGTGCGCGGGATCCGTCACCCTCGGCGGAGTCAAGGAGGCCCATGGCACGCACTCGAACCCGACATTCTCCTCACCTGGCGTTGAAGCGCACGCACCGCGTCACACAGGCTCGGACTCGGGCCGCAGCGCTCCGACGCTTTCTTGCGCTGTCGTTGGTCGCGGCGCTCACCAGCTCCTTCGTCGCGTGCTCGAGCGGTGACGCTCCCACGCCCACGCCGCCGTCGACGCCGCCCCCTCCGTCGTCGACGCCGCACGCGCCGGAAGCGCCGATAGCCGTACCTCCCGAACCGACGACTGCAGCGCCAGTCGCACCAGGTGCATCCGACACTGGAGAAGGGTCGCTAGACACGCCTGCGCCATCCGGAGACGCCGTCGCGAACGCTGGCGAAGGAGAAGGAGAAGGAGCGGACGTAGCCACGCGCCCGGCGGGCGCCATCGCGCTGCCCATCGAGGACGCGAGCGTCTTGTCCGGCACCCGCCCCATGGGATGCGAGCTGCTGGCGATCGAGGGTGGCCATGTGCTCCGCTCGGACTGGCAGCGCGGCGCGCCCGACTGGGCGGCCGAGATGGTGACGAACGCGACGCGGCGGGGCGTCTTCCTGCGCGAGGCTCCCGCGGACCAAGCGGCCCGGCTGCCGGCTCTGGGTGACCTGTACGTGTGGACACCCGACGGCCCCTGCCGCGTCACCCTCGGACCGCTGCAAGTCTACGCATCGAGCGAAGCGCACGAGCCCGACCCCGCGCACGCGGTGAGCGGCTGCGGGGACGTGGTGGCACCGCTGGCCATGAAGTGCAGCACGCCACCCCCTGCGCTGCGCTGGGTGCCCATCGTGCACGAGCGCACCCGTGTCCTGCGGGGAGACGCACCGTCGGGCGATCGGCTCCTCGACGCCCAGCGCCGGGCCTTTCCACCGAGCGGCGAAGACGCGGCGTGGCAGCGCGAGGAGTGGGAAGCGGCCCAAGCCCAACTGGCAGCGGGGGAGGTGCAGCTCATGCATCGCGCGCGGATCTCTCAGATAGAGGCGCCCGAGTCGTCGGGCGTGGTGGAAGCGCTGACGTTCATCGACGTCCAGTGGGCGTTCTACGCAGGGAGCTCGCCGGCAGGGAGCTGCCCGACGGAACTCTTCAGCTACGAGAGCTATGCGCGCGTGGGGAGCGAGGTCACGCGCCTCCATCAGACCTTCCGTGGCGTCGAAGGCGGTCTCCACGACGGTCGTCGCTTCGTCGCGCTGATCTGGAAGGGCGCCGGGCTCGCGGAGCACTGCGAGGGCGCCGCGTCCTGCATGGCCACGCGCCTCGCGTTCCGTCGCGCCAGCAACCGGTTCCGCGCGGACGCGAGGGGCACGTACGCGCGCGGTATGAGTGACACGTCCAGCTTCGAGCCGTTGGCCTACAGCAACCACCGCTGCGGCGAGTGAGCCACGGTCAAGAGTTCGCCTTCACCTGGGGGCGGAATGATCGTGACTTGTGACGGGTCGCTAGCGCACCACACGCACGTTCAGGCGCTGCGCGAGCCGCCACCGCCCGAAGAGCGACCGCCGCCGCCGCCACCACCGGAGCGGCTGCCGCCACCCCCACCGCCGCCGCCGCCCGAGCGGCCACCGCCGCCGCCGCCGGAGCGACCGCCACCACCTCCGCCACCACCCGGGCGACCGCCGCCACCGCCACCACCGCCCGAGCGACCGCCGCTACCCGGGCGACCACCCGTGCGACCGCCACCCGGACGACCACCACCGCCGCCGCCACCCGAGCGACCACCGCCGCCACCGAGCGGACGCGAGGCACCCGGCGACGAGCGCCCCTGCAGGTCCGTGACCGGCGGCAGCCCACGCTGCGGCGGGTACGGGTGATCTTCCACGCGTTCCACGTGGCGCTTCATCAGGCGCTCGATGTCCGCCAGGAAGGGGCGGTCCTCGTCTTCGCACAGCGCCCAGGCGATGCCGGTCTCTTCGGCGCGGCCGGTACGACCGATGCGGTGCACGTAGGTCTCGGGCACGTTCGGCAGGTCGAAGTTGATGACGTGCGACACGCCGCTCACGTCGATGCCGCGGGCTGCGAGGTCGGTGGCCACCAGCACGGGCAGCGAGCCGTCGCGGAAGCCGTCCATGGCCCGCGTGCGTGCGTTCTGCGACTTGTTGCCGTGGATGGCCTGCGCCGAGATCTTGGCCTTCTCGAGGTGCTCCACGATGCGGTTGGCGCCGTGCTTGGTGCGCGTGAACACCAGCGTGCGGGTCACCTCGGGGCGCTTCAGCAGGTCCACCAGCAGGCTGCGCTTGTCACCGTGGTCCACGAAGAACACCTGCTGCGTGACCAGCTCGGTGGCCGACGACACGGGCGCCACGGCCACGCTCACCGGGTCCGTGAGCAGCGACTCGGCCAGCTCGCGGATGACGGGCGGCATGGTGGCCGAGAAGAACAGCGTCTGGCGCTTCTGAGGCAACGCCTTCACCACGCGCTTCACGTCGGGCAGGAAGCCCATGTCCAGCATGCGGTCGGCCTCGTCCAGCACGAAGATCTCGACCTTGGTGAGGTTGACGTGGCCCTGGCCCATGAGGTCCAGCAGGCGGCCGGGCGTGGCGATGAGCACGTCCACGCCGCGCTTCAGCTCCGCGATCTGCGGGTTCTCCTTCACGCCGCCGAAGATCACCGTGTGCCAGAGATCCAGGTTCTCGCCGTAGGTGGCGAAGCTCTCACCAATCTGGGCGGCCAGCTCGCGGGTGGGGGTGAGCACCAGGGCGCGGATGGCGGGGTCGTCGCCGGCGGTGGCGTCGATGCGCTGGAGTACGGGCAGCGCGAAGGCCGCCGTCTTCCCGGTGCCGGTCTGGGCACAGCCCAGGAGGTCGCGCCCGGCCACCACGGAGGGAATGGCGGCGCGCTGGATGGGGGTGGGATTCTCGTACCCGGCGGCCGCGACGGCGCGCACCAGGGGATCGATCAAGCCGAGCTCTGCAAAAGTCACGGCGCTGCGTCGCACATTGGGGCGCAGACGCAAGGCCTCGCGCCGTGAGTCAGAGCTCCAAGAGGTCGTCGCAACCGCTTCCGTCAGCGCCCGGAATCACGATCTCCACGATCTGCCTGTCGATGAAGGTGCTGCCGTCACCGCGGAACAAGAGCTCCAGCCGGAAGCGCTGCGGGCCCACGCCGGGGGCCACCACGCCATTGCGTAGCGCCACGCGGTAGACCAGCAGCGTGCCGGCGCGCACGCCCAGGAAGGCCTGCCCTGGCACGTCGATGCCGCTGACCCCGTCGGCCGGGATGGCGCGCGCCGGGACGATGCCGTCGATGAACTGCAGCACGTCCACGCCGTCGTTGCGGTCGGGATCCTGGGCGATCACGGAGATGTCCTGGATGACCGTGCTCGCGAAGGTGCGGATGGCGTCCACCACGCCCGTGGAGAGGCGCTCGCCGGACTCGCCGATGTCGAACACCAAGGGCTGCCCGCGGTCGTCCACGGCGCCCGTCATGGTGGCCAGGCGTCTCAGGGGCGGCGCCGGCGCGCCCCCTCCCGAGTCGAAGCCGAGCACGCGCGCGTTGATGGCGTCGAGCGCGCCCAGCGTTTCGTCCCAGGTGTGTGGCGTGGGCGAGATGCCGCGGTAGTTGGACCCGCTCTCGAAGGGGTCTTGGTGAAACTGCGCGTCCGTGAAGAGCATGATGACGGGCAGCGCGTCCGTGCGCATGCAGGCGTAGCCGATACCACCCGAGGGGCAGCCCACGGACGGTTGCACGAAGCTGCCGATGCCCGCGCCCGTGGCCACCTGATAGAGCGCCTCCACCTGCGACTCACGCCGGTCGAGCCCGTTGGAGAGCCGGATGCTGTCCACGGCGCCCTGCGCCGACTCGATGGCCGCGCTGCTGGACGAGTGCAGCGTGAAGGGCGTGTCCCCGTCCTCGCTGGTGCCGTAGTCCGCGATGGGGAAGTCCGCGAAGCTGGCCACGGCCACCTGCGAGTCTGGGATGGCTTCGCGAATGGCGGGCGCGATGCGGTCGCGAAGACGGTCCCGGATGCGGTTGATCTCCGCGGACATCGAGAGCGTGCGGTCGATGAGGAAGACCACGTCGGCGCGGCCCACGCGGGCCTCGGTCTCGAGCTCCACCTCCACGATGCCGCCATCGAAGGGGACCTCGAGGCAGGGCACCTCGGCGTCCATGCCCATGTCCACGCCCGCGTCGGGGCCGAGGTCGGGCACTGGGAGCCCCGTGCGCGCGCCGCAGCCCGCTCCCACGAAGCAAAGGGCCAACACGAAGAGACCATTGAGTACGCTGGGTCGAGTCACCGCCGCCCATGCTAGCAGGCGGCCACGTCGATGGCATGAACCTGGCCACGCCGTGTCGAGGGCCCCCTACCCGAAGCGGGGCGGACGCCAGCGGGCGCGGCGCTTGGCGGCGTGCGCGCGCTCCCGGTCACGCCCGAAGATCTCCACATAGTCGATGTCCACCGCGTGGGGCGGGAGCGCAGGGCCAAGCTCCGCGAGTCGCACCTCGACGGAGTCCAGGAAGCGAAGCAGGCCCGCGGTGGCACCCGCGAACACGTTGGGCGTGACCGCCGCGCGTGTGGCGGCCAGCTGCGTGGCGCAGCCCGACCCGATGGCCCGCTTGCTGGCCAGTTCGGCGAACGACGCGTTGAGCGTGCTGGGGTGAAAGCCCTGCTGGAGCAGGATGCCCGCCCCCACGCGCAGGCAGGCCAGTGGGTCCAGCAGGCCGTCTTCCAACAGCACCAGCGCAGGCTGGAAGTAGTTGAAGAAGGGGCACACGCGCGGGCCAAAGCCCTCGAACATGGCGGGCGACGACACGCGGTCGAGGTGGATGAAGATGCGGTGCACGCAGTCCGCCCGCGGCACCCGGCCCGCGGTGCGCACGATCTGGGCGATGTTCTCGGGGTACACGCGCGCGGCGTCCAGCACCGCCATGAGCTGCCGGTTGTCCACGCGCCCGGCGCACAGGTCGGCGTACAGCGAGTAGATGAAGGCGTCGGCCTCGGCGTCATCGCCGAACAGGATCTCGCCGTGGTCGCGCTCGCCGTGCACGCGTGCCGACAGCAGCGCCTCCAGCTTGTAGCTGACCTGGTCCTTGATGACCCGGAAGCGCCCCTTCATCAGGTTGTCCAGGCTGGGCTTGAGCGTGAACGAGTCCCAGCGGATGCCGTCGAGCCGCAGCTTGGCCTCGAGCACCCGGCGCATCTGCTCGGGGCTGCCGGACAAGATGAACACGGCCGCCGGGTCGGTGGCGCGCAGCTCGCGCAGCAGGACGGAGGCCCCCGGGACGGTGCGCTTGCGGGTGGCCGGCTCTACCGCAGTGCGCAGCAGGTCCCGGATGCTGTCGAACTCGGTCCGCAGGTACGTCTTGTCGAGGTCCCAGCGGTAGACGACGCGGGCGGGGTCGAGCGGGGTCAGCACGCTTCGACTCTAGCAGCCCGTCGGAGAACGTCTGCCATTCTCTCGTATCCCTGTTTGCGGTCAGCCATGCTCGATGGCGCTGAGCTCCGCCGTGGTCAGCGTGATGACCGCGGCGGCCAGGTCCTCGGCCATGTGCCCAGGGTCGCGGGTGCCCGTGAGCGGCAGCATGCCCACGTGCAGGGCGAATCGGAACACCAGCTGCGCGGGGGTCACACCGTGGCGCGCAGCGATGGTCTTCAGCTCCGGACGCGCCAGCACGGGGCCGTTGGCCGTGAGCAGCGAGAAGCCCTGGTACACGATGCCGTGGCGCTTGCACTGGGCGCGCACGTCGCCGTCCCAGCGACGGCTCGCGTAGCAGCGGTTCTGCACGAAGCGGGGCGCCACGCGCGCGAACTTCACGAGCTCCGCCACCTGCCCCGCGCTCACGTTGCTGATGCCCAGGCTGCCCACCACCCCCTGCCCCACCAGCGCTTCCATGGCGCGCCAGGCCTCGTGGTCGTTGCGGTGCAGCCCCTCGCCGTTCGTCGGCCCGTGCAGCACCAAGCTGTCGATGTAGCGCAGCCCCAGGTGCTCCTGCGAACTCTCGAAGGACTGCCTGACCTGCGTGCCGACGGGCGCCTTCGGGTCATAGGGCAAGCGCTGGTCCTGGCCACGCTCGAACGTGAACTTGGTCTGCACGAAGAGCTCGGCGCGCTGCACCCGGCCGCTCGCCAGCGCGGCCTGGAGCGCCGCGCCCACGCCCGCCTCGAAGTAGTGCTTGCGCTGGTTGGCGGTGTCGATGCCCCGGAAGCCTGCCACGAGGGCCTGCGTCACCAGCGCCTCGGTGGCGTCTTCTTTCCACGCCGTGCCGTAGAGCAGCGTGGGGTGCGTGGGAGAGCCTCGGCCTTCGATCATGCCGGAGGGTACCTCGATCTCGCTTCGGCGCGCCTCAGCGCGGGCGCTGGCTCAGGGTGCGATGCGCGCGGGTCTCGATGCTGTCCAGGAACACCGACAGCGACGCACGCGCCCGCTGCCGCAACATGAACACCGCCACGCCCGTGGCCACCAGCAACGCCAGCAGCAGCATGGCCAGCCAGCGCGGGTTGGGGTTCAAGAACATCATGGGCAGCAGCGACAAGCAGAACGCCGGGAACATGCGCGTCTCGAGGCGCAGTGTGTCCCCCGCGATGCGCGGAAGGATGGCCACCACGCCCATGGTGCGGTTCCAGCCGAAGAACTTGTACTTCATGCGCAGCCAGCCGCGCCCGTCTTGCCAGGCGCCCACGGCCTCCTCGTCGTCGTGGCGCAGGCCCTCGAGGCCCAGCTCCCCCACGGTGAGCGCGCTCGGGGTGGCGTCACGGTAGGCGGCCGCCACCAGCCGCCGCATGAGCGGCTCCTCGCGGCTCAAGAACGGAATGAACGCGAGCTTCGCGTAGTGCTTCGGGAACACGTACATCGCCACGTACTCCGCGACGAGCGCGCCAACCATCGCGAGGAGCCAGAGCTTTGCCATGCGGGCCGGGTGTAGCACGCAAAACGGCGGGCCCCGAAGAGCCCGCCGCTGCGTGTGGTCATCAGGCGCGTGCCCGGACTACTTGGTGAAGGTCTTTCCGCTGGCCGCCATCTCGCGCAGGAGCTTCGGCGGCGTGAAGCGCTCGCCGTACTTGATGGCGAGCTCCTCCGAGCGGCGCACGAACTCGGGCAGGCCCACGTAGTTCACAAACTGCAGGAGACCACCGGTCCAAGGCGGCGCGCCGATGCCCATGATGGACCCGATGTTGGCGTCGGCCACCGAGCGCAACACCTTCTCCTCGAGGCACCGAATGGTCTCGATGCTCTGGATGTAGAGCAGGCGGTCCTTCAGGTCCTGGAACTGGTGGGGGCTGGGGACGCCGCCGTCCGCGCGCTGGAAGTGCTCCTTGAGGCCCGGCCAGAGGTTCTTCTTGCCGCCCTCGGGGTAGTCGTAGAAGCCACCGCCGGCCGCGCGGCCCTTGCGGTTCAGCTCCACGCACATCTTGTCAATGACGGTGTCGGCCGGAGTGGCGGTGTACGCCTTGCCCTCGGCCTCGAGCGCCTTCTTGATCTCGGCGCGCACGTGGCGACCCAGCTCGAGGCTGACCTCGTCGTTGACGGCCAGCGGGCCAACCGGCATGCCCACCTGCAAGGCGGCCTGCTCGATGGAGTTGGCCGCGAAGCCCTCCGCCAGCATGGACACGCCTTCCATGGCGAACGTGCCGAACACGCGCGACGTGAAGAAGCCGCGGCTGTCGTTGACCACGATGGGCGTCTTCTTGATCTTCACCACGTAGTCGAACGCCATGGCGAGCGCCTCGTCCGAGGTCTCCTTGCCCATGATGATCTCGACCAGCGGCATCTTGTCGACCGGCGAGAAGAAGTGCAGCCCGATGAAGCGGGTCGCATCCTTCGACGCCTTGGCGAGGCCCGTGATGGGCAGCGTGGAGGTGTTGCTGCACATCAGCAGACCCGGCGCGGCGGCGGCCTCGGCCTCCTGCGTGACCTTGGCCTTCAAGCTCACACTCTCGAACACGGCCTCGATGATCATGTCGCAGCCCGCGAGCCCGCTCGCCTCGGCGGTGGTCTCGATGAGCGCGAGCGTGGCGTCCGCCGCCTCACGCGTCATGGCACCCTTCGATACGCGCTTCTCGAGGATCTTGGCGGTGTACGCCTTGCCCTTCTCGGCGCCCTCGAGCGTGACGTCCTTCAGCACACAGGGGATGCCCACGGTGGCCGTGGAGTACGCGATGCCCTGCCCCATCATGCCGGCGCCGAGGATGCCCACCTTCTTGGGGAGCGTCTGCGGGATGTCCTTCGGACGGCTGGCGCCGCTGCTGATCTTCTGCAGGTCGAAGAAGAACGCCTTGATCATGTTCTTCGCGACGCGCCCGGTGGCGAGCTCCACGAAGTAGCGGCTCTCGATGCGCTGTGCGGTGTCGAAGTCCACCTGCGCGCCCTCGACGGCGGCGCTCATGATGGCGCGCGGCGCCGGGTAGTGCGCACCCTTCAGCTGCTTCTTCAGGTTGGACGGGAAGGCCGGCAGGTTGCCCGCGAGCTGGGGGTTGCTGGGCGTGCCGCCGGGCATCTTGTAGCCCTTGGCGTCCCAGGGCTGCGTGGCCTTCGGGTTGGCCAGCAGCCACGCCTGCGCCTTGCCAGCATGTCGTCGGCGTCCTTGGCCAGCTCGTGGATGAGGCCGGTGGCCAGCGCCTGCGAGGGCTTGAGGCGCGGACCCTGGACGAGCACGTCCATGATGGCCTTCTGCACGCCGAGCAGGCGCACGGTGCGCACGATGCCGCCGCCGCCGGGCAGCAGGCCGAGCGTGACCTCGGGCAGGCCCAGCTGGATGCGCGGGTCGTCGAGGCACACGCGGTGGTGACATGCGAGCGCGATCTCGAGGCCACCGCCGAGGGCGGCGCCGTTGATGGCCGCCACCACGGGCACGCCCAGCGTCTCGAGGGCGCGCAGCTGCCGGTGATCTCGCGCACGTGCGCGAACATGTCGGCGGCGTTCTCGGGCTGCGCCTCGCTCAGCATCTTCAGGTCGCCGCCGGCGAAGAAGGTCTTCTTGGCGGAGGTCAGGATCACGCCCTTCACGGCGCCCGACTTCACCTCGCCCTGGAGCCGCGCCACGGTGCGCTTCATGGACTCCTGGTAGAGCTCGTTCATGGTGTTCGCGGACTGGTTGGGGTCGTCCATCGTCAGCGTGACGATGCCGTCTTGGCCCAGGTCCCAGCGGATTGCGGTCTGCTCAGTCATGTTCTTTGTACCTTTCGCGTTTCCGTGGGAACTCAGATGCGCTCGATGATGGTGGCGATGCCCATGCCGCCGCCGACGCACAGCGTGGCCAGGCCGTAGCGCTTGTTCTGCCGCTCGAGCTCGTCGAGGACGGTGCTGAGGATCATGGCGCCCGTGGCTCCGAGTGGATGCCCCATGGCGATGGCGCCTCCGTTCACGTTCACGCTGTCGGGTCGATGCCCATGTCCTTGGCCAAGCGCAGCGGCACGGACGCGAAGGCCTCGTTGATCTCCCGGACAGATCTGGATGTCGTCCGGTCATGCCCGCGCGAGCGAGCGCCCGCTGGGCGGCGGGGCGGGGCCGGCCAGCATGATGGTCGGTCGGTGCCCGTGACGGCGATGGCCACGATGCGCCCGCGCCTTGAGACCCATGGCCTGCCGGCCTCTTCGTTGCCGATGAGCACTGGCGCCGCGCCGTCCACGATGCCGGAGCTGTTGCCGGCCGTGTGCGTGCTCGATCTTCTCCGCGTGGTACTTCTGGAGGGCCACCGCGTCGAAACCGCCCATCTCGCCGATCATGGTGAACGCGGGCTTCAAGTTGCCCAGCGCCTCCATGGTGGCGTCGCCGCGGATGTACTCGTCGTTGTCCAGCACCACGAGGCCGTTCTGGTCCTTCACGGGCACCACGCTCTTGGCGAAGCGGCCCTCGGCCCAGGCCTGGCTGGCGAGGCGCTGCGAGCGCAGCGCGAAGGCGTCCACGTCCTCACGCGTGAAGCCCTCGAGCGTGGCGATCAGGTCCGGCCGAGATGCCCTGCGGCACAAGCCGGAGGTGTTGGTGGCGGGGGTCCATGGCCTCGCGCCCGCCGGACCGTGCGCCGCATGGACTCACGGACCACGCCGCCCGCGAGGACCATGTCCTCGAAGCCCGAGCGCACCTTCTGCGCGGCCAGGTTCACGGCCTCGAGGCCGGAGGCGCAGAAGCGGTTGATCTGCAGACCCGCGACGGTGTCCGGCAGGCCCGCCGCGATGGCCGCGGTCTTGGCGATGCAGGCGCCCTGGTCACCCACGGGCGTCACGCAGCCCAGCACCAGGTCGTCCACGTTGTCGAGATCGAGGTTGGGCTGCCGCTCGCGCAGCGCGTCGATCAGGCCCGTCACCAGCGAGACCGGCTTCAGGGGCGTCGTGACCGATCCTTCCGGTCGTATCGTGGCTCCTGTTGGTTCGGCCGCTGGGCGTGCCGACTGAATGAGTATTCAATGTCTAAACGAAGACGGGGCGGAAGTAAATCCCCCGGCAGGCTAGCTCCACCCGAAAGGGATCCCAACCCGGAGAGGTGGTCGCGAGGAGGGCAGGGGCATCCCTGGTCTGCGAGGTGCGCTCACGCTGGCGCTGCACTCAGATGCCTCCCTGGCTGGCACTGGCTTCGCTCATTTGTGTACTGGGGCCCGTAAGCAACCGCTCCAGGACGCCCCTCGCCCTCCATGGTGACGCCTCGTTTGGGCGCTTCCGGGGTGCGCTGCCGAGGCAGGGGACGCAGTCTGTGCCACGTGACGTGCGAAGGTCCGCCCTGGCCCTTCTCGTCTCGGCGTCGACTACACTTTCTAGAGGTACCCATGACCACCTACGAACGTCTCCGGCGACTCTTCACCGACCTCTCGATCGCCACGCTGGCCACGCAGGCTGCGGGTTGTTCCGAGACGCACAGGCTGAGCCGCGTGGGGTTCGACACCACGTCGTGCGATGAGGGCCTGATTTTGGAGGCTGCTGAGCCTGCGAGCGCGGTCGACTACCTGGCCATCCGGCGGGTCTTTCAGGACAATGGGAGCGGCGCCGCGGTGCCGCCACCGCGCCGGTGGCCGGACAGCTCGTTCAGCTGCGCTCTGCGGGGTGGCGGTGATGGGGCCTGCCTCGCCGAGGTCGATGGCCTTCCCACCGAGACGGGGTTCGGGTACCCCTACTCGCCCTTCGAGACGTACGCGACGCGCTACCAGCTCATCTGGACACGCGGCGACGAGGTGGGGGTGGTCACTACCGACGAGGAGCTGCGCGCCTTCCTGGGGACCATCGACAACGCCGAAGAGGCCATGTTGATCGCACGGTTCGCGGCGGGGCACCGGGTGCTGTGCGATGGTCCGAACACGCGAGTCACCGACGAGGGCATCGAGGTGCTGACGACCACGGGTGACACGTGTGGACCCGGGACGATGCGGTCCGAGCACATCCTGCTGATTGCCCCCGACGGGACAGCGACCGTTCGTCGGTCGGTCGTCGTCGAGATTGGGTGACCGGGTGCGTGATCCGGACGCCTGACCAGCGACGTTACGCCGCCTGCGTGGGACGGCCACGCGGACCCGGGATCGTACTTACGCCGAGATGGCGGTGCTCGAACCAGCGCGGTGGTAGCGTTCAGGCGCCTGGCGCGCGAGCCGCTGTGGCTCGGGGCCCGAGCGAAACTAGTGGCACGCGCGCGAGTGGGCCGGGACGACGGGCGCGGCACGTGCACCAGTTGGCGGAGCTGGCGCAAGGTGTTCGTTGCCGAGTCGGTAGGGAGGAGGCTGACGGTCGCGCGCGGTCCCGGAGATGCTGGCCTCCGCCCTCCCCCCTCACGGCGCCCTTCGACAGCGCGCTCGAGAACGCGCGCGGGGCTGCGATGCGGGGAAGACGCCCGGGGCCGCTGGTGGCCACTCATCAGGCGCGGCGCGCGACAGGGACACGCGGGTGGCGGAGGGGCAGCCGAAACACATCGCGCGCGACGAGACGCACCACGCGGCCTTCTCGTGGGACCTGGCGGCGTGGCTCACCACGCAGCTCTCGGCGGAGGATCGCGCGCTGGTCGCTCTCGAGCGCGCACTGGCCGTGGCGCGCTTTGGTGTGGCGCACGACAGCGGCCTCGACCCCGACGCGAAGGTCGCCGCGGGCAAGCCGGACGCGGAGACGGCGCTAGGCACTGTATGTGGGCCTCCACAAGAGTGTCTGGGCGTAGCGGCCGCTTCGTGTAGTCTCCTCGCATGCCGAGGGGAGAGATGCTCATGTCCTCCGTAGGCTGCACTACCCCCCAGCCCAGCAGGTCAAATGCGCTACTCGCCGTCCGCGCCACTCGTCGCACTCGCCACGTCCGTGTCTCCACCACGTCGACACTCCTGGGTTTGGCTCACCGCGAGCCTGCTGGTCGCGTGTGGCGGCGAAGAGCCTGCCGCGACGGGCGCGCCCGCTGCGCCTCTCGCGCCGGCGGCCCCTGCCCCCGCGCCCACGGCGGCTGAGGCGCCCGCTGCGCCTGCTGCTGAAGCCGCGCCAGCTGCTCCTGCAGGCCCGCCCACGTCATGCCACCTCGAGCCGGCGGGCGGCACCGTGGTCATCGCCAACCGCCGCGCGCCGCTGGTGATGGTGGGGGCCGAGCACGCCGTCATCCTCCACGAGGCGCGCCGACCGCCTGCGCGCTGCCAGGGGGCGCCGCTCGCCACGGTGATTCCCGTGCCCGTGCCCGCCGCCCTGCCCGTCCCGTCCACGCCGCCCGAGTGCTTCCCGGAAGAGGAAGACACCACCGGCCGCATCGCGCAGACCGGCCGGCTCGAGCGCATCGGCGACGTGCCCGTGTTCTTGGGCTGCAGCTGCGACCCCGACCCAGTCAACGGCTGCGCCTGCGGCGTCACGGCGCCGCCCGGCGCGTTCGGCAGGCGCTCGTTCTACATGGGCGGCAGCCACACCACCACCGGGGGCCTCGGCGTGGACCTCGCGGTGAACGGCGACGTGGCCTACATGGCCGCCGACGTCGACGACACGGGCAACGGCCGCATCGCTTTCCTGGGTCACCGCATCAACCTGGCGGCGCCGGCCGAGGACCGGCCGCGATGGCGCCAGATCGCGCCCGAGCCGTCAGCCGCGCCGTGCGCCACGGGCTGCGCATCGAGATTGTGGAGAACCTGCCGGACCGCACCGTGATCCTCTACGGCTCAGCGAACGCGCCGCGGGCCACGCGCGTGGTGATGGGCGCCGATGGCCTGCGTGAGGGCGCCGCCGAGACCGTGGACTGGCCCGTGGTTCCTCCGCCCGTAGCGTCGGTCATCAGCGACCGCGAGCGCGGCGCGCCGCCCTTCGTGCGGTTGGTGACCAGCGACGCCATGCGCCCCATCACGGGCGTGAATGACGCGGTGGGCGCGTTCAGCCCTGCGCTCATCGAGGTGGACGGTGCCCACGTGCTGTTCTGGTCCGAGGACCTCGGAGACCGCACGCGCATCTGGGGCGCCATCTTGAACATTGCCACCGCCGAGATCGGCGCGCGCTTCAGTCACCGCGGGCGACGTGGAGTCCGGCAACGTGCACGCCGACGTGTTCGGTGGGCACGCGGTGGTCACGTGGGCCCAGCGCGAAGGCGAAGGACACGCCGTGCGCGCCGCCAACCTGGTATGCAGCCGGTGATGACGCTCTCGACGACCGCCCTCTACGCTGGACTCCTCGGCGCATTGCACCTGGTGCTGGCCGTGCGCGCGTGGGGACGCCGCGCACCACCACCAGCCTCACGCTCGGGCGAGCCGCCACGCCGCCCACGGCAGAGGCCGAGCGCTTGGCGAGCTTCGTCGCCTGGGTGCCCATGGGGCTCGTGCTGCTCGCGCTGGGGGAGGTCAACGGGTTCTCGGCGCCCGCCCTGCACGGGGCTGGGGTTGCCCTCGTGCTCGCGCGCGTCCTTCACGCCGCGGGGATCCGCGCCGATGGATCCACCACGCAGCTCAACTTCGGCGGCGCCACGCTGACGTCGCTGGTGATGCTCATGCTGGCCTGCGGTCTCCTGGTGACCGGTGCGCTCGCCCTCGCACCCCCCGTGAGCTGATGCCGTC
>JADJJE010000042.1 GCA_016706685.1 Sandaracinaceae bacterium
CATCGATGATGGCGCTCTGGTGTAGGGCGGCTGGCGAGAGCAGCTCATCGGCCCATGGCCGCAGAGGACCACGCAGCCAGTCAGCGAGGGGGATGGCGAAGCCCATCTTGGGGCGCTCAAAGAGCTGCCGTGCAAGCTCTCCGCCAGCACCTCGCGCAAGACCCACTTGGAGACTCCACCGCGAATCTTGAGGTCCGGCGAGAGCCTCCCAGCCAGCGCGACGACGCTCTCATCCAGCAAGGGCACCCGCGCCTCCAGTCCCAGAGACATGGAGGTGCGGTCCACCTTCGGCAGAATGTCGCCCGGCAGGTACGTCGTGAAGTCATGGAACATGAGGGTCTCGCGCGCATCGCCCAAGTCCGCAGCGGCCGCGTGCCGCGCCTCGGCGCGTACCAGTCCAGACGCCAGCGGCCCGGTGCTTGCCACCTCGCGCATGAGCCCCGCTGCGTCGGGCGCCACCAGCAGCCGTGCAAGCTTGTGGGCCTTCAGCCCTGGGGTGCGAAACGGCAACGGCGCGAGGACTTGGTCCCATGTGTCTGGCGAGAGGCTCTGAACGGCCCGCGACACGGCCGCGCGCAAGGGCCCCGGGATTACGGCCTGTGCCTTCATCACTCGGGGCAACCAGACGTGCCGGTTGTATCCGCCAAGAGCCGTCGCCGCCGTCCCCCGACAGCACCACCGTCACGTGCTCGCGGGCAAACTTGCAGACCAGCCACGTGGGCACCAAGGACGAATCCGCGAACGGCTCGCTGAATGCACCCGCCGCGGCGCGCGCTGCGGCCACCACCGACTCGGGCGTGAGGATGAGCTGGTGGTGCTGCGTGCCCAGTGTGAGGCGATGGCGCGAGCGCTCCCGGATTCGTCGAAGCGCGGGTCGTCGAAGCCGATGCAGAATGTTTGCGTTTGGGGCGGCCACGCACGCGCCGCGGCGGCAGCCACGACTGACGAGTCCCGCCGCCCAGGAGAAACACGCCCACCGGCGTCCGAGACCAGCTGCTTGTCCACAGCGCGGCGGATGGTCTGGCTAAACTGCGCCGTCGCGACGCCAGCGTCAGTGATGCGCGGGCTCCGAGACCCTGCGCCGCGGCGCGGCGGTCGTGGAACACGTGCACGCTAGGCGGCGCGCCCAAAGCCGCAAAGCACCAGGCCTCGCCCGGCTGCACCTTGTGGACGCCCGCGTAGACGCAGCTCGTGTCGGGCACGTACCCCAGCTCGAAGAAGTCCGCGGCCGCCGCGGGGGCTCACCGCCAGTTCCAGCCCGGGCACCGGGCGCAGGGCGCCAGCTCCGACGCGAACGCGACCCCGTGGGCGGATGACTGTGGCGCCACGTACAGCGGCTTGACGCCAACGCGGTCGCGCACAAGCCACAGCCGGCGCTGTGGCTTGTCCCACACGGCGTAGGCGAAGATGCCCTCGACGCGCTGCGCGGCTCCCAGGACTCCGTAGCGCGCAGTCGCCTCCACCAGCACCTCGGTGTCCGAGTGGCCGCGAAACGTGTGCCCCTGGCGCTCGAGCTCGCGGCGCAGCGCGTCCAGGCCGTAGAGCTCACCGTTGTAGGTGACGACGAAGCGCGCATCGGCCGAGGCCATCGGCTGGGCACCCATGGGCGACAGGTCGCGGATGGAGAGGCGCGTGTGCGCCAGCACCAACCCGGCGTCGGGGTCGATGAACGCCCGCCCGTCGGGCGGCGCTGCAACGCGCTCTGCATGCGCATGGCGACCTGCCGCAGCGCGTCAGGGCCGAGCGCGCTCTGCCACAGGCCTGCGATACCGCACATCAGAGCGCTCCCGACATCGGACGCATGGCCGCCTTAGCCAAGTGCGAGCGGCGCATCCGCCGCCGCCTCCGTTGTGCGCGCCTTCTGCGGGGCCGCTGGCACCAAGTGGAGCGAATAGGCTGAGAAGACGACGTAGAAATAGAAGGGCATCATGGGCAAGCGATAGCGAGAGAGGGTCCCGAGGTTGGTGGCGGCGAGCCCAACGGCCAGGGAGAAGAGGAGCACGAACACTACGGAGGCGATGATGTCGGGGGAGCGCCAGGCCCATCGCACGAGCTCCCGTCTCCCCGTTCGAGCGAAGGCGATGACGATCAAGTAGAGGATGGCTGTCGTCTCCACGCTGTTCACCAACATCATCGCGCTCCGCGACTCGAAGACGAACGGGCGCAGGAGAGCCGTCATGATGGTGTAGGGCGCGTCGAGTGCCAGTCCGAGGGCCCCCCCCTGCCCACCGCCGCTCGCCTCATCGCGAAACGAGGACCCCCCGGGGTCGGACAAGATGGACAGCTCCTGCTGCCGTGTGATGGACTCAGTCACCGTGTCGAGCGCGTAGCGTGGGTAAAGCTCACCGAGGAGCAGCAATATGCCCATGGTGGCCGCTCCGCCCAGCAGCAAGACGACGGGCCGGATGCGCACGCCGCCGCCGCGCGTCGCTGCTCGGTGCCAATAGAAGTACGTTCCGGCCGCCGCAGCGAGAGGGAACAGGACATAGGGTTTGAAGAGGCCCACAGTCGCTCCTCCGACAACGACCAGGAGGACACCCGAAAGAGTGCGGTTCGTTCGGATTCGACCCCCGCCCAGCACGATCAGACCCATCCCAATCAGAGCAAACGACTCCTTCTGAAAGGAGCTGGTCCAGAAGATCAAAGACGGCACCAAGAACGTGGACCAGAGGGCGCTCGTTCGCCGTTGGACCGGCACCAATTGCTCCAAGCCAGCCCAGAGGCAGGCCTGACCCGCGGCCGACAGCGTCGCGACGATAATGCTCCCTGCCCACAACGACTCTGTCAGCAGACCGACCAGCGCCCCCACGGCGATCATGCTCGCGGTCGAGGTCCCTGAACCGTGCACGGTGGCTGGGAGTTCGTACGGTAGTTGCAGCAAGACGCGCAGCAGCTGCGGGAGGTGCCGTCCCATGTCGTACTCAACGTACCGCATGAAGAACACGCCGTGCCGGTGATAACCAAGAAGATCACCGCCGCCGTAGTAGAACTTGTAGACCGCGACAATCGCAAACGCACCGCACGCGTGTGCATACCAGCAGTACATGGCGACTCTTCGGTCGCCTGCCGGCCAACTTGCGACGCCCCATGCGAACGCCGCACCGCACAGCAACAGCGCCGCCACGCACTGCCCGACGTCCATCATGTTCATCTGCCGGCCACTATGCTGCGCCACTGCGGAGGGCGCAACGCTGGGGTCCGTCCAGCGGCGCCGGCCCCCATGTTGGCCGCGCGACGCTTGCCGCCCGGCGAGAAACGCAATAGAGCAGCGCAGGAGTAACGAAATGACTGCACAGCACGAGAAGGTGGCCGTCATCGGCCTTGGTTATGTGGGACTCCCTGTCGCGGTGGGCTTCGCCCGCGAGTTCCCGGGCACCGTTGGCTTCGATATCGACCAGTCGCGCATCACCGAGCTGCGCGCTCACCAGGACCGCACGCGCGAGTTCGAGCCCGCCGAGCTCGCTGCCTCCTCGCTCACGGTCAGTGACGACGCGAGCGTCCTCGCCGACGCCACCTTCTACATCATCACCGTTCCCACCCCGATCGACGACGACCGCCGCCCGGATCTCGGCGCCCTGCGCGCTGCCTCCCGCAGCGTCGCGCCACACCTGAAGCGCGGCGACATCGTGGTCTACGAGTCGACCGTGTACCCGGGCGCCACCGAGGAGGTCTGCGGGCCGATCCTCGAAGCCGGCTCAGGCCTCAAGGCCGGCGTCGACTTCAGCCTGGGGTACTCCCCCGAGCGCATCAACCCGGGTGACCGCGAGCACCGCCTCGAGAGCATCACCAAGGTGGTCTCTGGCGACACCCCCGAGTCCCTCGCCCGGGTCGCCGCAGCGTACGGCGCCGTGGTGCACGCCGGCATCCACCAGGCCCCCAGCATCAAGGTGGCCGAGGCCGCCAAGGTCATCGAGAACACCCAGCGCGACCTCAACATCGCGCTCATGAACGAACTCGCCACCATCTTCGACCGCATGGGCATCTCCACGCGCGACGTGCTGGACGCCGCCTCCACCAAGTGGAACTTCCTGCGCTTCAGCCCGGGCCTCGTGGGCGGCCACTGCATCGGCGTGGACCCGTACTACCTCATGGCCAAGGCCGAGCGCCTGGGGCTCCACCCGCAGGTCATCACGGCCGGCCGGCGCATCAACGACAGCATGGGTGCCTTCGTGGGCCGGCGCACCGTGGAGCTGCTGGCCGACGCGCGCTCCACCATCGTGGGCGCACGCGTGGTCATCCTGGGGCTCACCTTCAAGGAAGACGTGCCGGATCTTCGCAACAGCCGCGTCCCGGATGTCATCGCCGAGCTTCGCAAGTTCGGCATCGAGCCGCTGGTGCATGATCCGCTCGCGTCCCCGGCCGAGGCCCTGCACGAGTACGGCATCACCCTCGCCGGCAGCATCCCGGGCGACGCCGACGTGGTCATCCTGGCGGTGCCACACCGCGAATACCTGGTGAGCCACGGCGCCCCCGTGATGGCCGCCCTGCGCAGCCCGGATCAGGGCCTAGTGGTGGACATCAAGGCCCGCCTCGACCGCACCACCCTGCCCGCTGGCCTCCAGTACTGGGAAGCTCTGAGCCACATGACCGTCATCGTCACCGGCGCCGCCGGCTTCATCGGCTCGCACGTGGCCACCCGCCTGCTCGAGCGCGGCGAGCGCGTGGTGGGCGTGGACAACATGAATGACTACTACGACCCGTCGCTCAAGCGGGCACGGCTGGCGCGGCTAGAACGCCTGGGCGGTGACTTCTCGCTGCACGAGATCTCGGTCGAAGACAACGAGGCCCTCACGCGCGCCTTCGACGCCGCCAAGCCCACCAAGGTGGTGCACCTCGCCGCGCAGGCCGGCGTCCGCTACTCCATCGAGAACCCAGCGGCCTATGTGCAGTCCAACCTGGTGGGCTTCGGCAACATCCTCGAGCTGAGCAAACGCCACCAGCTCCAGCACCTGGTCTATGCCTCCAGCAGCTCGGTCTACGGCAACCACACCCACATGCCCTTCAGCGTGCGTGACTCCGTGGACCACCCCATGAGCCTCTACGCGGCCTCCAAGAAGGCCAACGAGCTCATGGCCCACGCCTACAGCCACCTCTTCCGCCTGCCCACCACGGGCCTGCGCTTCTTCACGGTCTATGGGCCCTGGGGCCGCCCCGACATGGCGCTGTTCCTGTTCACCAAGGCCATGCTGGCTGGTCAGCCGGTCCCGGTGTTCAACCACGGCGTCATGAGCCGCGACTTCACGTACATCGATGACATCGTGGAGGGCGTCATCCGCACGCTGGACGCACCACCGGAGCCCGACCCCACCTGGAACCCCGAGGACCCGAGCCCGGCCACCAGCTCCGCGCCGTATCGGGTGTTCAACATCGGCAACGGCAACCCCTCCGAGCTGCTGGACATGATCCGCCTGATCGAAGAAAACCTGGGCATCAAGGCCACCCTCGACATGCTCCCCATGCAGCCGGGTGACGTACCGGCCACCTATGCCGACGTGGCCGAGCTGCGCGACGCGGTGGGGTTCACCCCCAACACCAGCCTGGCCGTGGGCATCGAGCGCTTCGTGCGCTGGTACCGCGAGTACTACGCCGTCTGATCAGAACACGCGCCGGGGCACGTTGATGATGTCTCCGGCGCCGAGCGGCACCTCGGCCGCCGACCCGACGTGATCTCGTCCACGGGCACGCGAAAGCGCTGCAGCTCGCCATCCACCCGGCGGCTGAGCGTGGTGCCGTTGCGGTCGGCCATGTCGCTGAAGCCACCCGCCAGAGAGATGACCTGTACCAACGTCAAGCCCGAGCTCACTGGGAAGTTCCCTGGCGTGGCCACCGCGCCCACCACACTCACGCGCTTCGAGAAGTATTCTTGAACGAAGACCGACACCTGCGGGTCACGCAGCAGCTGTCGGGTGCGAAGCTCGTTCTCGACCAACCGCGCCACAGCAGCCGGCTCGAGACCCGCCACATTGATCTGGCCCACGAGCGGGAAGTCGATGGTCCCGTCTTGACCCACTCGGTACGTCGCCGAGAGCGTCTCTTCGTTGAAGACACGCACGTCGAACACATCGCTAGCGCCCAGCGTGCTGTCGTTGGTGGATGGCGGCGGAATGGTCCCGGTGTCCACCGGACCGCGGCATGCGCTGGCAGCAAGCGCCCAGCGCAGACGCCATCAGTAGAAGACGCGCAGGCCGAGCCATACCTGGAACTTGCTGAACCCAGCGCCCGGGTCCACCAGCGGAGCACCGAGCTCGGCGTACGTGAAGTCGTGAAGTCGGCCAGGTACTCGATATGCAGCGTGATCGCCAGCCATTGGGTGGCACGGTACTCAGCGTAGACGTCCGTGAGCAGGCGCCACGCCTCACGAGACTCCTGCGACCCAAGCAGCGTCATGCCGTCGGCTGCGAGTGCGGTTCCCGTAACACTGCGGGTGGCCGAGAAGTCGATGCCGGTCGCGAAGACGCCACCCAGGATGAGCTGGCCGCCCAGATACATGCGGTCGTGGCGAGCATAGTTGCCAATGAACGACTGGTTGAAGCGGCGCTGATAGCCCAGCTTCAGCTGCAGGTTGTCGCGGGGCTGGAAGCGCCCCTCGAAGCGCGCGGTGACCGCATCACGGCCAACGCCATAGGCAGAGCCATCGTCGAAGAAGCCGGACGAGTAGCCGAGCATGCCGGTTACGGACACCGCTGGGGTGACCGCGCCGTTGAGGCCGACTTCTTGCCGGATGCGCCAACCGTCAGACACCAACGACCCTGCCCCCGCCTCCTCGTCGAAGCTCACGCGCTCCACTTGCCCTTCGTAGACAAAGCCGGTCTGAGGAAGGAACTCCCAATACACCCCGGTGCGAATCGCGTGTGTCAGCGAGCCAGCGTAGCTGAACTCGCCTGGACCGCGGTCTTCGAAGAAGTCCCAACCCAGCTGATAGCCAACGAACGCGCGCAACACGTCGCTCTCAGAGCGAAACCTCAACTCAGCGTCCACCGTGTTGTTGTCCCGCGCGTAGCGCAGGTTGGGCAGACCATCCACGAACGGTCGGACGGTCCGCGTGAAGCGGTCCGCCAAACGGAACGACACCTTGGCGTCCGGCCGGAAGTGGGCTTCGACGTCGGCTCCCAAACCGACGTTGTCACGCCCTGAATCGGCGAAGAAGTGGAAGAAGCTTGCCTGCACCCCGCCGTTGAACACTACCACGGGGTTGGTGTCTTCCTCCTGACGCGTGGTCGCCCGCAGATGCGCCGTGAGGCGCATCAGCAAGCTGTCGTTCGCATTCGTGTCCTCCAGATACACATTGCTGTCGTACCCGAACTCAGCCCCGAACCCCATGTGGAGCGTCAGCGGGCCCGTCTGGAAGCCTGGCCCCTGGCTAGCCTGGCGATCGCCGAGCCAGCCCTGAGCGGCAGCGCCGCTGGGCAAGCCCACGATCCCGAGCAACATCGAAAGTAAGGTGATCTTCGCGCAGTGGCGCATAACTCAGCTCGTTTCCCCCGGGGCCACCGCTGCGGTTACACCCTCGCCGGGTGCTGCAGAGTGCGTCGCCCCCTACTCGGTCACATGGTGCCGCTGGCGGGCGGTGGAATGTATGGCACGGGGAGCGTGAGCTCGTCCGGGATGTCGGAGATGTCTTCTTCGGGCGTGTTGTCCGCGATCTCGGTCTCCACTCGCGTGGCGCCCGTCTCGTAGACGTCCGAGCCTACACACTGGTTGGCCTCTTGGTCCAGCCGGTTCAGGTTCTGACCCAGCACGGACAAGACCGTGTACTCGTGGTTGCGGCGGCTGGTGTCGCCCGAGGCGATGGACTCCCGCACGGCGGTGGCGCGAGCCTCGATGGAGCGCTCGGTGGCGTGCGTCTCCGTGAGCTTGGCGTTGAGGCAGGTGACGCGGATGATGTCGCGGTCCTGACGGGACTCGTCCAGCATGCGCATCATGCGCGAGGACAAGCGGGTGGCCCGGCCTTCGATGAGCTCGGCCTCGGCGAGCATGTCGGCGTCGGTGAGATCGGCCAGGCGCCGAACCTCGGCTTCGGCCCCCCCGGGCTCTGCTGCGCCTTCGCCGTCCCCTGTCTGAGCCAGCGAGACCCCGGCCGTGAGGCCGAGGACGCACGCTAGAATCAGCGCTTTTTTATGGAATTTATAGCTATGACGCATAGATACCCACATCTGCCCAATCGCCCGTCCGAGTATACCGAGCACAGGGATGGTGTCAATCACGACTAGGTGCAGGCTCCGTTGCGTGCACCCAGCGTGAAGTTCATCAGCCACCCGGCTCGAACACGAACGGGAAGCGGTAGCGCACGCTGCCGCCGGTGGGGCCCGGCGAGAAGCGCAGGCGCCCGATGATGCCCACCACGCACGACCCCACAGCCGGGCTGACGGTGTTTTCCGTGGCGGTGGTGCCGGAGACGGCGCCGCTGGTCTGGATGGTGAACTCCACGCGCACCGCGCCGCGCAGGGTGGGGTTGCGCTGCAGCTCGCGCTCGTAGCAGCGCTTGATGGCGCTGGACTGCGCGCGAATGCGGCTGGCCACGATGCGCGAGTCGAACTCGCCGGAGCCGCCCACGTCGCCGCCGCCGCTCATGCGCATGCGGCCCACCACGCGCTCCTGCACCGGGCCGCCCTCGCCGGTGGACATGCCGCCGTCGCCCGACTGGGCCAGGCCGCCGATGCCGGTGCCGTCGCCCGCGCCGCGCCCGCCGCCGTCACGCGTGCGGAGGCCGCCCGTGGCGCCGGAGGCCACACCCACGCCGTTGGCCTGGGCAATGACGTCGGCTGCGTCGCCGGTGGGGGCGCCGCCCGCCAGGGCGTTGGCGAAGGCGCCGTCTGCGCCGCCCACGCCACCCAGGGCCAGGGCCATGGCCTGCGCGCGCGCCTCTTCACGAAGGCGGGCGCTGCGATCTGCCGCGGACTCGCCCGCGCTGTTGTCTTGGCTGGCCGACTGGCCACCGCTGGACGAGTTGTTGGAGGCCGTGCGCGGACGCTCCGTTTCCGTCTCCGTTTCGGCCTCGGTCTCGCCCTCTTCCACCACGGCCTCGCCCTCGGTCTCGGGCTCCGGGATGGGCGGCTCGTCGAAGATGAGGCGCGCCAGGCCCTCGGGCAGCTGGGCCACGCCGGTGGCGATCTCCCAGTCGGCCTCTTCCAGCCAGATGATGAACCCGAAGAAGAGCATGAACGACAGCGCCACGAACGTGGTGAACAGCCAGTCGATGCTCTTGACGAAGCCGCCGCGCGCCGAGGCCGGCAGCTGCGGCTTCGGGGTAACAGGCGGCGCCACCACGAACTGGAACAGCAGCGTGGTGGTGCCGATGACCACCTTGCCGCGCGAGTTGTCGGTGAGCTTCACCTGCCAGTACTTGCCGGCGTTGCGCGCGCCACCCGAGGTGCGCAGCGTGCCCAGATCGTGAACGCCACCCGCGAGCCCCACGCGGCCGCTCATGTCGTCCGTGAAGTTGAGGATGTAGTCGTCGCCCACCAGCTGGAACAGATCGAAGCGGGAGGCCAGGCCCTCGGCCGACACGATGAAGTGGTTCTTCTCGGCGGTGCCCACGGAGACCGTCTCGCGGCGCCGAATGATGCGCTCCTCGACGATCTTGCCGTTCTGGATGAGCCCGATGCGGAGCACCTTGGGGCCACCCGGAGGCGCCACGTTCACCGCCTGCATGGCCTGCGTCATCGCGCCTGCGCGACCGCTGGGCTGCTGAGAACCGCCTTGATTCGGGCCTTGTGGAGAAGTGCTCATGAGGTGAAATCTCTCTCGAAGCAGCGCGGGCTGCGGCTCAGGAAACCCTGGGGCGTGATAGTGCCGCAGGTCTGAACGTTGGAGGCCAGGGGCACGTGGAAGTTCCCTGGCATCCGAAATCGTGTCGATGGACTGGTGGACACTATCACCCTCCGGCCGGCTCGGTCCACTGCTCACAGCGCAGGGCAGCGGCTTCCAGTGCGGCCGCAAAGCGGCTGATGGCGCTGAGGCGCGCGAGCACCCGGGTGCGGATGACCCGCGAGGCGATGTACAGCAGCAGGGCCGTGCCGAGACCAATGCCCATGCTCACCAGGGCGCCGGCGTTGGCGCTCTTCTCGGCGGCCAGGAGCGCGGCGGTGGAGGGGCCGTGGTCGCTGTGCAGCAGCCAGAAGTGGTGGGCCATGGCGCCCACCAGCCCGAGCGCACTCGACAGCGTGGCGAAGCCTCGGATGACGCGCGCCCCGGCCAGCGCCCGGTGCTGGGCGTCGAGCGACGCGGTGTGGATGAACGAGCCCACGTCGCCCCCGCCGTCCAGCCCGTCGATGGCGGCCTCCAGCAGCTCACGCTGGTAGGCGGGGCCGGGTTCAGCCAGCAGCGTGGCCAGCGTGGGGGCGTTGCCCTCGCCGAGAGCAGCCAGCATGCGGTCCGCCACGGCCTGGTGCTGCGCCGGGGTGCCGGGGCCTCCCAGCTGGCGCAGCTTGCGAACCACCAGGCGGGCCGAGATGAGCGTCAGCACCACCTGGGCGGTGTGGACCGCGGCCAGCATTCACTCAAAAAGGTTCGCGGCGAACGCTCTCGACGATCTCCCGGATGAAGCTGGTCCGGAGATCCAGCACCTCGTAGCCGAGGTTGCTGCGGTTCAAGATGTAGAACGCGTTGGGCTTCTGCACGCGGCCCTCGATCTCGATTTCCTCGAGCTCGATGACGGCAGGCTGCCGGCGCTGCTGCTGGGCGGACGCGCCGCTGGGGAGCGCTGCGTCCACGGCCCACAGGGCGAGGGCCACACCGGCGATGCGGAACAGCTTCTGGGACGTGCTCATAGCCACTCCTCCTCTTCTGGCGCGGCTTCTTCTTCGGTGGCGGCCGGCTCTGGGTTGGCGGCGCGCTCGGCCTCGCGGGCCTCTTCTTCGGCGGCGCGCTGGGCGCGGCTGATGGCGCGGTCGATCTCGGAGAGGTACTGCTCCGACGGGTCGGTGCGGGCCAAGCGAGGCCCCATCAGGTTGCGGTAGCGCGCGAACGACTCGCGGGCGCGCTGCAGCGACTGGATGAGGTCCAGCCCCGGGAACTCGGCCCCGGCGGCGCGGTACATGAGGCCCAGGTTGAAGTGCACCTCGGGCATGTTGGGCGAGCTGGCCACCACGCGGTCGTAGGAGGCCTTGGCCTCGGTCCAGCGGCGCAGCGAGCGGTAGGCGTCGCCCAGGTTGAGGTGCACGGCCGGCAGCGTGGGGTTGAGCCGGGACACGGCCTCGAACTGCGCGAGCGCACCGGTGTAGTTGCCGCTGCGCAGCAGCATGGTGCCGAGCTCCATGCGGGCTTCGGAGTAGCTGGGGCGCAGCTCCACGGCGCGCTCGAGGGCGGCCACCTGTTCGCGGGCCCGGCCAGTCTCGCGGCCCAGGATCTGCGCGTTGAGGTAGTGCAGCTCGGCGTCATTGGGGGCGGCGCTCAGCGCGTTGGCCAAGATGGACGCCGCCAGCTCCTTGCGGTCTTGCGCCAGGCTGGCCTTCACCAGGGCGCGCAGGGCGGGCACGAAGCGCTCGTCACAGCGAAGCGCGCGGCGGGCCGCGTCCCAGGCCTGCTCGTAGCGCTGGTTCTGCACCAGCACCTCGGCGTGGATGGCCTGCAGCTCCAGGTTGGAGCCGAAGCGACGGGCCAGCGGCTCCACCAGCGTGAGGGCCCCCGCGCGGTCACCGCGGCGGATGTGGATGGCCACCAGGCCACGCACGGCGTGCTCGTAGTCCTCTTGGATGCGCAGCGCCTGGCGGTAGTACTCCATGGCCTGCGTCTCGTTGCCCGCGCGGTCTGCGAGGACGCCCAGGTTGAAGGCCGCGTGGTACGAGCGCGGGTCCGAGGAGAGCGCCGCCATGAAGGCCGTGCGCGCGGCGTCCACGTCGTTGGCGTTGGCCGACGACACACCACGCTGGATGTTGGTCTGGGCCGCGGCGCTCATGGGCGGGCGGGCCGCCGGGCGACAGGCTTCGTTGTCACGCGCGCCCCAGCGGTTGGGGTCATAGGCAGCCTGAGTGGGCGCAGCGGGGGCCGTGGCCGTGCCACCCGCAGGGGGCGGTGCCGACTGCGGGTTGGGGTCCGACATGGGGTCGTCCGGATCGATCTCGGGCGCCGGCGCCACGCTGCCAGGGGCCCCTGTGAGGCCGGTGGCCGTGGCGGGCGCCATGGTGGTCTCACCGCCGCTGCTGCCCTCGGAGGAGCCCGACTCGGACCCCTCCCCTTCGTCACCTGCGCAGCCCGAGGCCCCGAGCGAAGCTCCGGACAAGAGGAGCGCGAGAGCGACGGCACGTGCCACGGGGGCGGATGGTTGGACGTTGCGAGTCATGGTCATCAGTCCTCCGACACCAGCGCGGGTGGCGAGACGTCTGCGGGAATCGACTGCGTTTGACCAGCCGGGGAGCGGGCGAACTCGCCAGCGCGAGCGGCCTCGAGGCCGGGGATGTTCGCCTGCTCGGAGGCGATGCACTCCGCGATGCGCTCTTCACCGTAGGCCTGGAGGCGGTCGGCGGCGATCTGCGTGTACTCGTTGTCGATGTTGCCGGCCAGACCCGCGCGCGCCGCGAGGGCGTAGTTGGCGATGGCCTTGCACTCGAACGGCCGCACCTCGGTGGCGAGGACGCCGCGCACGGTCTCCTCGAACTCCACCTGCACCGACTCGCGGTCGTAGCGGTCCAGCTGACGCCAGAGGCGCTGCACGTCGGCCGGAGCCACCACCTCGGCCTCGAGGATGCCGCGCGTGAGCAGCTCGTAGAGGCGACCGCTGCGCACCAGGGCACCGATGGTCCAGGTGGGGCGACGGTAGGGCGGGACGGTGGTGTAGGCCTCACGGAGACCCGTGAGGAGGTTCACGCCGCGCTCGATCTCGCTGCGCATGCGGGCCTGGAACTCGGGACCCGTGGCCGGGCGGCCGAACGTCATGGCGTAGCCCTCCATTTGGGGCATGCCGGCGTCCACGATGATGAAGCGCGCGTTGGCGGCGTACTCGGCGGCCATGGAGCCGGGCTCCTGACCGGAGGCCGCATAGGCACGCACCACGTCGGCGAGGCCCGTCTGGTATTCGCGCTGCTGGTTGAGGGCCAGCCGGATCTGCGCGATGCGCCAGTAAGACTGCACCACCAGCTCGCCGGCGGCGGCGTCACGCTGGTAGGTGGTGATGAACGCGCGGTAGTCGCGCACGGCGTCCGAGTACGAGCGCTGGCTGTAGGCCATCTCGGCGATGGCGTAGCGCGCGTTGCGGCGGGCGTCTTCGTCCGTGGTGGACTGGGCCACACGGGTGAAGTAGGTGGTGGCCTCGCGGTAGCGGCCCAGCTGCTGCAGCAAGAGCGCCGAGTTCACCAGCGCGTCTCCGCGCCACTCGCGCACTTCGGCGTTCTGGGTGTTCGCGAAGCGCGGCGAGTCCGCCAGGATGCGGTAGTTCTCGAGGGCCACCTCGAACTCGAAGCCACTGCGGGCAGCGGCGGCCAGGCGGAAGAAGGACTCCGCCATGATCTTGTCGAGCTCGGCCTGCTCGTCTTCATCGGCGCCGCGGCGGTCACCCACGTCACGAATGACGCGACGGTAGATCTCCTGGGCGGTGGTGGGACGACCGGCGCGGGTGAGCGCGTTGGCCGCGAAGATGAGCGCCTTGGGGGCCTCGGGGTTGCTGGGGTTGCGGTCCACCGCGTCCACCAGCATGGCTGCCGCGTGCTCGTAGAGCTCGATCTGCTGGGGGCCCGCAGGAGCGGCCTCGGCCTCGCGGTACTTGGCGATGGCGCGGCGGTACTCGATGGCGGTGAGGTCGTTGTCCGCGGTGCACTGCGGCTCGTCGCGGTTCTCGGGGTCTTCGCAGTCCACCGCCTCGTCGCTGCCGAACGTGCAACGGCGGTTGATGAAGTCCTGCGCGAGGCGGGCCACTTCGTCCGTGTTGTTCAGCTGCAGCGCCATGTTGCGCAGGCTCTGGTACGCCACGCGACCCTCAGGGGAGCCGAGCTCACCGGCGCAGCGCTCGTCGTAGATGCGCTGGAAGCGCTCGGTGGCCTGCGTCCAGTACCCGTACTGGTAGAGCAAGACGGCGTTGTTGTAGTCGTAGGCCGGGCGCAGACGCTCGGAGTCGTGGTCTTCGTCCACGCGGGCCAGGAACAGCTCGCGGGCCTGGGCCATGCGCTGCAGCAGCATGGGCATTTGGACGGGGCGGACCTGCGGCGGCTCACCGGACGCGTCGGGCGGACCCTCGCGCACGGACAGACGGCCGGCCTCGGTCTCCACCTCGATGAGGCGCTTGATGGACTCCACCACCATGCGCGCCGCCTCGTGAAGGTGGCGGTCGTCCAGGTTGGAGTCGCGCACCTCGGCGTACGTGGTGGCCGCCTGCTCGTAGTCTCCCGACCAGAACAGCGCGTCCGCCAGGTTGAAGTGCAGCTCGTAGGCCTCTTGCGTGTTGGGGTAGCGCTCGAGGTAGCTGCCGTAAGCCTCGGCCGCCGAGCGGTACTGGGCGGTGGCCTCGTTGCAGAGCTCGATGTCGCGGTCCACCACGCACTGCTGACGCGTGCGCTGTGCGTTCTGGTGCATCTCGACGGCCGCGCGGATCAGCGACATCTCGGCGAGGCGCTCGGCCTCACGGAGCTCGGTCGGGTGGTCCATGTTCTCGCGGTACCAGTCGCTGCCCGGGCCGTACTCGCCGAGGGTGGCGTAGGCCTGGAGCGCGCGCTCTTGGTCGGCCATGTCGCGGAAGGCGGTGGCGATGCGGTCGATGTAGTGCGGCACCAAGCGGTGGTTGGGCCAGCGACCCAGCGCGTACTGCCAGATCTGGATGGCGTCGGCGTACTTGGCCTCTTCGTAGAAGACCTCGCCGGTGGCGAAGTACACGTCGGGCGTCCACTCGCGGTCCTGCGGGAGGAGCGCCTGGTTCTGCAGCCGCTGGAACCCACTCTGCCCACCCTCTTCGAGGTCGGGCACCATGTTGTCGTTCCAGTCCCCGTAGGCGAACGTGATGCCCAGGTACTGCATGGCCTCCGGACGGAGGTCCGAGCCGGCGCGGCCGGTGGCGGCCATCTGGTCATCGGACCACTGCACCAGCATGCCGAAGTGGCGCACGGCCTGCTCGAAGCGGTTGGCGCGGTAGTACGCCCACGCCACCTTGTAGAGCGCCAAGCCGTAGTTGCGGTCTTGGGGGTCTTGCAGGATGACGTTGTAGGCCGCGATGGACTTGTCCACGGCGAACGGGTCCACGTAGTCGTCGAAGTGGTACTCGCCGATGCGGAACCACGTCTCGCTGACGAAGCGCGCCTCGGGGATGATGGGGGTGCACTCGGCGTACGGGTTGACGAACACCTGCGTGGTGACGTCCACCACGGCCGCGCCCAGCGCGAGCGACGGGTGCGCTGCGGCGTCGTCCGTGCCCTCGGCCGGCGTCTCGCCCTCGGGCGTCACGCGGTAGCGGGCCTGGTCGGGGTCGTAGGCGAAGCGGTTGGAGCACACCAGCGCGAGCCACGCGTCACGCGCCTCTTCCGGGCGCGCCATCTCGTTCAAGCAGTACCCGATGAGGTAGAGCACGCCGTCGATGCGCCGGTACGTGGGGAACTGCCGCACGATGCGCTGGTAGATGTCCACCGTGGGCTGCAGGTTGGGCGCCAGCGGCAGGGCATCCATGGCGTCTTCGTCGCCGTTGGCGCGGGCCAGGGTGGCCGCGTCATAGAGCTCTTGGAACTGCACGGCGCTGCGCTCGAAGTAGAGCTCGCCCAGCCGGAACATGGCGTCCGGCGTGTAGTTCGGGTCGTTCGGGTAGCGCCGGATGAAGCGCTCGAACAGGGCGATGGCCCGCTCGCGCGCCTCGTTGGTGAGGCGCTCTTCTTCGCGGATTTGCCGCGCGAACCACTGATCCCGCGAGCGACGCTGGCGCAGGTACTCGCGCCGCACCAACGACACCACGGTGTCGCGGTAGGTCTCGCCGGACTGCGTGAAGCGACCCACCTCGGCCTCGAGGGCACGCAGCGCCTCCAGCTGCTCGGGGGTGGGCGGTGGACGGTTGTCCTGCACCCGGCTGTCCGTGGTGTCGAGGAAGCTGGGCAGCTCCACGTCCGAGGCACCGCCCCAGGGGGCGTCGGGCGACTCGGGCGCCGCGGGATCACGCGGGGCATCGCGGTCTTCGGGAGCCGGCGCGGGCGTGCCCGCATCTTGGGCCAACGCGCGCGGCGCATGCCCCAACAGCATGGCGATGGTCACCAACCAGAGTGCGTTCGAACGCCGATTCACTGGGCGGTCTCCTCTTCGTCTTCGTCGGCGACATCCATGATGTCGGAGAACTCGTCGTCGAGCACCTGCATCTCGCGTTGCCGCTCTCGTGTGAGCATGTCCACGCGGAGCCGGTGCTCCTCGCGCTCGGCCCACGCCACGTCCACGCGGCCCACATCGGCGCGCAGCACCATGTCGTAGAAGCGGTCGCGGACATCCATGAAGTTCTGGTGGGCGATGACGCCGATGACGTCTTCGGTCTCGCCCTCGAGCGCCGCCAGGCTGGCGCGGTAGGTGACCAGGTGCGCAGCCTCTTCGTCCACGATCACGCGGATCTCGGCGATGCGCTCTTGCGAGATGGCGGCCACCGCGCGCTTGCGCTCCACCAGGCGGCGCTCGAGATCGCTGATGCGCTGGAGGGCGGCGTCCACGTCGCTGCGCCCGCCACCAGTGAGCTGACGCTCGCGGGCCACGAGGGCGGCGTACTCGGCGCGCATGGCTTCGTCGCGCTCGTAGCGCGCGTCACCCACGCCCACCTGCAGCTCGGCCACCTCGATGGCGCGGCGCAGCTCGTCGATGCGGGTGCGGTAGTCGGCCACGGCGGCCCGCTGCTGGGCCAGCTCGGTGTCCACACCCTCGGGCTCGCTCTCGCGTGTGCCCGCGGTGTCGATCATGAAGCGCTCGGTGGCCACGATCTGGGCCTCGAGCCCCATGACCTGCACGTCCAGCTCACGAAGCTCCCGACGCAGGCGGCGGTAGCGGTTGTGGTAGACGTCGTCGGCGGCGATGAAGTCGTCGGCGGAGACGGGCATGCGGCCCAGGTCTTCTTCGATGCGGCGACGCTGCGCCCGCACCTCTTGGACCTCGGGGCTGACGGAACCGCTGCGCGACTCGGCGTCGATGAGGTGTGAACGCGCCAGCGAGAGGCGCGTTTGCAGCCCGGTGATGGCCTGCAAGTGGTCGCGCAGGTCCACGAAGATGGCGGCCCCGTTGGGCGCCGAGAGCGCTCCGTTGAGGCGCACGATCAGGTCGTCGGTCTCTTGAATGAGGCGCCGCGCGGTGTTCAGGTCGCTGACCACGCCCATGGCGCGCTCGTACTCTTCGCCCAGGTCCACCCAGCGCTGGGCGGCGGCGGGCAGGAAGTCCGTGGCGTCGAAGTCCTGGATGTTCTGCGTGACGATCTGCCGGAAGTACGCGGGCAGGTCCGCGTGGCTGGTGCGAATGTCCTCGAGCTCGCGGAGCACGGGGGCGAAGGTGGTGCGCACCTCCAGGAAGACGGCGTTGGCGTCGTCGAAGCGCCCGTTGCGGAGCAGCAGGTTGCCGCGCAGCACCTGCGCGTCCGGGATGAGGTGGCTGTTGGGGGCCGCCACCGCGAGGACTTCCAACGCGCGCTCGGCGCGGATGGAGTCACCCAAGCGAATGAAGACCCAGGCGATCTCGTACAGTGCGTGAGCGAAGTGCTCGGACGTGCGCGGGACGGACTGGTAGGCCTCGATGGCCTGCTGCAGCTGGTCGGTCTCGTAGTAGAGGCGGCCCAGCGCGAGGTACGTGAGGTCCACCACGGAGCGCTGCTCACGGGTGGTGGCCTGCGTGGTGAGCACCTGACGGAACGCCTCGATGGCGCGCGGGAACTCTGCGCGAAGCGAGTGCACCACCCCGATGAAGTACTGGCTCTGCAGGTGATACGGGCTGTTGGCCGGCACCTGCGTGAACGCCACGCGCGCCTCTTCGAGGCGGCCGGTGTCCACGCGCACGCCGCTACCCTCGACCATGACCTCCGAGGACGGAACAGCCATGCTGTAGAGGTATTTGGCGCGGAAGTAGAGTGAGTGGGCCGCGAGCTCGCTGCTGGGCAGCTGGCTGAGCTGCTGGAAGTACGCGTCCACGCCTTCGAAGTCGCGCACGTGGATGGCGATCTCGATGAGGCGGCCGAGGCTCTGCTGCGTGTACGGACGGAAGCTGGCCTCGTTGGCGCGGGAGAGCACCTCGCGGAAGCGCGTGCGCGCGCCGAAGTAGTCCCCCAGGTGGAACAGCGACTCGCCCAGCTGGAACAAGGCGTCGGGGTACGCGCGGTGCTGCGGGTAGTTGTCGACGATGTCCGAGAAGATGATGCTGGCCTGGAGGTAGTCCTCCATGCGGAAGTACAGCTCACCGTTGGTGAGGCGCTCTTCCACATACGTGGGGCTGCGCAGGGCGCTGCGCTGGAGCGGCTGCTGCAGCAACGACGCGGCGCGAGACTCGATGTCGCCGAGCTCGCGCGTGACTTGCTCGACCGACTGGGCGCTCACGCCGAGCGACCCCCCGAGAACCCCCAAGAGGCTACAAAGACCTATCGCCCGCGCCCCCCGTGACACATACCCGCGTTTACGCTGATGTCGCGCGGGACCTGTCGCGAGGGCCGAGGACGACGTCGACAACGTCGTCCCCTTCGACATCATTCAGCCGCCTCTTCCGCCGCAGCACGAGCGGCCGCCCGGTCCTGGACGCGCTCGAGATAGCGAATCGCAGGGCGCTCTTCGAGGGGAGCCGTGGGCCCGCCCTTCTCGTAGGCGATGACGCGGAGCGCCACCATGCGGCCCTCGGGGGCCGTGAAGGAGTAGCTGGAGCGGACCTTGAAGCGGTAGCCCTTGAGGTACGAGAAGATGCCGTAGCCGTGGCCGCGGTACTCGAGGTTGACGCTGAGGCTGTGCTCGCCGGGGACGATGTTGCCATCGTAGACCGAGAACTCTTCCTGCGAGGCGAGCGACCCCTCTTCGTCGGCGCGGTTGAACACCGGCGCGCCATCGAGGGCGTACACGGCCTTCACCATGCGGTAGCTGGAGGACATCTGGTTCTCGTGGGTGATGACCACCTGCGAGCCCGCGACGACCACCCCGAGCACGGTCTCGGCCAGCAGCGAGAGGCGCGTCTTGGAGCGGAAGATCTGCTCCTTGAGCTCGTTGATGCGCTGCTCCAGGTCCCGGAGACGGACGGCGTAGGCCCCCGCATCCATGGGACGGTCCTCTGCCGACGTGGTGGCGACGGCGACGTCATCACCGGAATCATCCGTTGCCGGCGACGCGGCAGGCGTGGGCGTGGCCGCGGGCTCCCCACTGGCGGGCTGCGCCAGGGTCTGGGTCACGGGAGCGAGCGTCAGGAGGAACGCTGCGACAACATTTAGGGCACGAGATCCGCGCATGGTCATGAGTCCCCTCATTTAGAGGCGTGGGGCGGGGTATTCCCCCCAGAACTACGTTTCGGGCTTATAGCAACCGGCATTTCTGAGGTCAACGACGGCAAGCACGTGCCCGCGCCGTCGACCCACCGATCGATTTGTAGGGAACTGTAGCACGCATCGTTCGTCGGTTACCATCCTCCTTCCTCCAGAACCTTCATCGCCTCCGTGCGTCTCTCTCCCCCCACCCTTCCGTACTCCCCCCCGTGGCAGCCCACCCTGCCCCCTTCGGAGGGCCACTCGTCGTCCTATCCCCAGTCATGGTGGCCTTACTCCTCGAAGCCGGACCTGTCTCACGGGTGTTCACCATGACGTCGCGCGCGCCCATGAGTAGCGACGAGCAGCTCCTGGCGGCGTTCCTGGTGGGCGACGCCGATGCCTTCGGAGTCCTCGTGGCCCGCTATCGCTCGCCCATCTACAACCTGCTGCTGCGCTCCGTGCGGGACCCCCAGGCGGCGGCCGACCTGCTGCAGGAGGTCTTCCTGCGGGTCATCCAGCGGGCAGACAAGTTCCACGGCGGCGCCAAGTTCTCCACGTGGATCTTCACCATCGCGCGCAACCTCTCGGTGGATCACTCCCGGCGGATGCAGCACCGGCGGCACCGCTCGCTGGATGCGCCGGTGGGCTCGAGCGATGGCGGCGAGGGGGCTGGCCCCGCCATGGTCGACCGCGTGTCCGGGACCGATCTCGGGGGCGAGCGGGCGATCGACTCGGCCGAGATCCAGCGGCGCGTGGCTGCTGCGGTGGAGCTGCTGCCCAGCGAGCAGCGCGAGGTGTTCCTGATGCGGCAGCTGCACGGCCTGCCCTTCCAGGACATCGCCGACGTGGTGGGCGTGCCCGTGAACACCGTGAAGAGCCGCATGCGCTACGCGCTCGAGCGGCTGCAGCAGGCGCTGGCCGAGTTCGAGGGTCACCTCGAGGACTTGAGGTGACCCCATGAGCGAGTGCGAACGCTGCCAAGAACGACTGGTGGAGCACGTGAGCGGCGAGCTCGAGGGCGTGGAGCTGCGCGCCGTGGTGGACCACCTGGCCGACTGCGAGCTGTGCCAGGTGGTGGACCGAAAGCTGCGCGTGGGGCTTGCGTTCGCGGCGCAGCTCGCCGTGGAGGAGCCGCCCGAGGCGGTCACCAAGGCGGTCATGAAGGCCGCGCGCGAGCACTGCGGGGACGACCCTGCGGCGACCACCTTCTCGGCGTCCATGCTGCCGCTCCCGATGGCCGGCTTCTGGGGCCGAGCCCGTGTGTTCGTGGTGCGCCCTCAGTTCGTGATGGGCACCGTCATGGTGCTGGCCGTGGTCTTCGGCGCTTGGTACGTGCCGCGCCGCGTGGAGATCAGCCGGGCGGGCAGCGGCGCCCCAGCCACGGCGGCCCCGGGTGCCACCGCGCTAGACCCGCTCGAAGAGTCGGGCGAGGGCGTGCCTCCCCCCGTGGTCGTGCCCAGCGCCGAGGTGGCCGCGCAGGCGCCTGGAAGCGCACCCACCATTCCGTCCACGGACGCGAGGCTCGAGCGCGGGCTGCAGGCCTTCGGACGCAGCGACTACGTGGCGGCCATCGACGAGCTGAACGCGGTGGTGTCGGCGCCCGACGTGAGCGACGCCGCCTGGCCCACAGCCACGCATCACTTGGCGCGCAGCTACCGGCGCCACGGCGACTGCGAGTCGGCCACGCGGCGCTACGAGCAGCTGTTCCGGCGCAGCCCGGCCTACAACCAGACCCACCTGGCCATGGTGGAGGCGGGGGCCTGCTACCGAGAGCTCGACAACGAGCCGCGCGCGCGGGAGCTGCTGGAGCTGGCGGTGCAGGACCCGGCCACCCGCGAGTCCGCGCAGGCCGAGCTGGACCTGCTGGGTGCGCCGCCACACAGCCGAAGGCCGTCGCGCACACCGGCCCCCAGCCGCAGCCAGGTGGACCGGGAGCCCAGCTTCCAGCCCAGCGGCTACACGGACTCGCCGTACTGAGGCCGCGGCCTCTTCAGCGCAGCAGCCCGCGCAGCGCGGACGGAATGCGGCTAGCGCGCGCCACCCGAGAGCCCGCAGCGGCCAGCGCCAGCGTGGTGGCCTCGGCGAAGGTGGGCACCAGCGTGAGCTCCGTGACGTCCACGTCGCCCAGCTCGGCCAACCAGCGGGCGTCGAGCCCACTGTAGATGCAGCGCACCCCCAGCGTGCGCGCCAGCTCTTCGGCGGTGAGCACCGCGCGCGCGCGCCGCGGGGTGGGCGCGGCCAGCGGGTTGAGGTCCACGATGCAGGCTCGCGCTTCCTGGCGAAACATGGCGCGGCCCAGCTCTTCGATGATGGTGACGATGGCGTCGGCGGAGAGGTCGCCCACGAGCCGCAGCACCACCACCCCTTCGACCAGCGTGAAGGGCGCCACCGACTGCTCGTGCGTGCGCCGGACCCGCTTCTCGATGGCTTCTTCGCGGCCGCGCACGTAGCCCTCGAGGCACACCGCCTGGAGCGCGTCTTCGAAGGCCGCGGTGGGCTGGGCTCCCTCGGCGCGGAACGCCGCCAGCAGGGCCGGCACGATGCGCAGCACCGGGGTGGGCGTGGCACCCAGCAGCGCCAGCGCGCGACCCAGCAGCGTGACCATGGCCAGGCTCTCGTGATGCTCGAGCGACGAGGCATCTCCCGCGCGGTCGGTGCCCAGCCCGAACAGCAGCGCGTGGATCGCGGGGCGCGCCTCGAGGGCGACCTCGGCCTTGATCTCGGGGCGCAGCGAGATGAGCGCGAGGCCCTCTTTCTCGAAGCGGGCGAGGATGCGCTCGGCCAGCGCCTCGGGGTCTTCGTCGTGCGGGAGCGGGCTCACGCCATGAGTCTATCGGCCCGCGTGGGCCACGTCCGCTTCCTGCCGAAACTTTGGCGGGGGTCCGGCGGGGGGCGTACACCCATGAGATGAGCGTGATCGTCCAGAAGTACGGCGGGAGCTCGGTGGCCGACGTCGAGAAGATCGGCTTGGTGGCGGACCGCATCTGCGCCGCGCGCGACGAGGGCTACGGCGTGGTGGTGGTGGTGTCCGCCATGGGGAAGACCACCGACGAGCTGCTGGCGCTGGCGCGCCGCATCGACCCGAACCCGCCGCGCCGCGAGCTGGACCTGCTGCTGTCCACCGGCGAGCGCGTGTCCATGACGCTGTTGTCGATGGCGCTGCAACGGCGGGGCTGCGACGCGATCTCGTTCACCGGCAGCCAGAGCGGCATCCTGACGAACGACTGGCACTTCGACGCGAAGATCCTGGAGGTGCGCCCGGTGCGCGTGCTGGACGAGCTGGCCCGCGGGCGGGTGGTCATCGTCGCGGGCTACCAGGGCATGAGCTACAAGCGCGAGGTCACCACGCTGGGGCGCGGCGGGAGCGACACCACCGCGCTCGCCATGGCGGCCGCGCTGGGCGCCGAGCGCGCCGAGATCTACTCCGACGTGGACGGCGTCTACTCGGCGGACCCGCGCGTGGTGCCCGAAGCGCAGCACCTGCCCGAGCTGAGCTACCTGGAGATGCAGTCGATGAGCGACGCGGGCGCCAAGGTGCTGCACGCGCCCGCCGTGGAATTCGCGCGCAGCAAGGAGATCCCGGTGCACTGCCGCGCCACCTTCGCGGCCGGGCGCGAGACCGTGATCTCGCCACACGCGCTGACGCACCCGCGCGCGTTCGCCGTGGTGGGACAGCCGGGCGTGGCCCGCGTGTGGGTGACCGGCAGCGACCGCGAGCGACGCATCGCGCTGCAGGCCACACGCTCGCTGGGCCTCACGCCCTTCGAGGAGACGCGCGGCGACACGGTGACCGAGCTGCGCTTGGCCACGGCGCACGCGCCGGACTGGGGCCGCACGCTGGCCGCGCTCACGGCCGAGCCGGGCATCACGGTGGAAGAGGGCGTGGGCCGCGTGAGCCTGGTGGGCGGCTCGGCCGAGATGCAGCGCGCAGCCCTGCGAGCAACGCTGGCCGACGCCGGCATCGAGGCGCTGGACGTGGCCGTGGACACCCGCGCGGAGCGGGTCTCGGCCCTGGTGGCCGCAGCGGTCTTGGATGACGCGGTGCGCGCGCTGCACGCGGGGGTGGTGCTGGCGTCCGAGCACGACGATTGAATGCCGCGCGCAGATCGGTAGTCTGAGCGGACCATGCGCCGCTGCACCGCTGCCCTCGCTCCCCGCTCCCTCCTCCTGCTGGCGCTGGCCCTCGTGGCGGGCAGCACCCTCGGCGGCCGCTCGGAGGCGCAGGCGCGCACCACGGACGGGAGCAGCGTGACGACCGGCACCACACGCCAGGGCCTGCGCATCCGCTTCGCGTCCATCGACGGCCAGTCCGGCCTCGATGGCACCGGGTTCCTGCTGTTCTCGTCGCGCCGCACCTCGCTGGACGCCGCGCCCACCAGCCCCTGCCCCAGCACACGCGTGGTGCGCGCCGAGGCCCGCGGCTCGGGTGGCCTGGTGCGCAAGGTGCAGCTCACGCTCCATCTGCGCGGCCAGGGCGAGCTGCCCATCCGCGCCGACGGCTGCCCACGCGCCGAGCTGCGCGCCGAGCTGGACGACGGCACCACGCTCAGCGGGGGCGAGGGGACAGTCACGGTGCTGACCTCCAGCCTGAGCGCGGGCGACCGGGTCTCTGCGACGTACTCGTGGACGGCCACCCGTGGCACCACGCCCTTCCCCATGCGCGGCGAGTTCAACCTGACCTTGCCTTGAGCAGGCTTGGGCTGTGTCCACGTGGTCGTGATCGTCGGCGTGGGCGTTGTCGGCGACGGCGACTCGTCACACGTCCTGGGTGGTGACCGGCAAGCCGAATCGGCTTCTGGGAAGGCGAATTGGGGCACCCCCGGCTGAAGCCGAGGGCAGCAAACTACCCTGGTTGTCTTGAAAGTCCCGCGTCGGCGCGGCGACTGGCTGAAGCGGGGTGTGTCCTACCGAGGTACCCGGACCCAGGGCCCGAGGCTCCGGGGTGTCCGGGCAACCTTGGTAGGACGGTGCAACCTGCTTCCAGCTAGTCCGCCCCGGGCGGACTTTCAGGTCGCCGGGGCCTGTTTGCTGCCCCCGGCTTCAGCCGGGGGTGCCCAGGCTGAAACAGGATGTATTCATCGACAGCCGAAGCCCACCCAAACCCTCCGAACCGTCCCTTGGTCGCCATTGCACTTGCGGCGAGTCGATAGCCGACAACGACAACGACAACGAGGAAGGGTCGCTCCCAGTGACCGAGACGCACCGCTCTAGCCGGACAGCCCGCGCAGCACCCCCGCCAGCTGAGGCACGCTCGGGAACTCGGCGAGGTCCAGCTCGAGCGCGCAGCTGTCGTCGGTGGTGAGCACGCGCGCCGCCGCGTGGGGCACTGCCGCGCGCAGGGTCTCGAGCTGCTGCTCCTCCTGGGGAGTGGGGTCGCGCTCCACACCGAACCAACGCCGCAGCCGCGGGAACGAGGGTGGCTCGGCGTCGGGGTCCGAGCGCCCCCAGCGCACCACCAACACGTCGTGGGCTTGCTCGGCGCGCGCGCTCAGCGCAACGGCGGTGGTGCCCTGCAGCCACAGCTGGCAGTCCTCGCGGCGCACCGCAGCGCCGTCCTTGCCCGACGAGCGATAGCCCACGCCGCGCAGCTCGGACTCGAGCGCCCGCAGCCGGGCCAGCAGCGCGCGCTGGCGCAGGCGGGCCGAGCCGTCTGCCGGCAGCAGCGGACACTCGAGGGTCTGCGAAGCGCCCCCGTCCCGGGCCACCGAGCGCAGCTGGAGCGTGGCCTCCGGCGCGCCGTCACGCGTGCCCTCGGTGACGCTGGCGAAGTAGTAGCGCTGCGCGAAGTACACGGCGTCCATGGGGCCCTGCACCCCCTCCACCACCAGCTCGGGGTCGTCCGTGGTGCCCATGGAGAGCAACCGCACGCTCCCGTCGGCGCTGCACGGCGCGGCCACCTTGAAGCCACGCTCGGACCACAGCACCCGCGGGCTCACGCCGTCTCGCCGAGCGCCCAGCACCAGGTAGGGCTTCACCCGTGTGGTCCCGCGGGCGTCCAGCACACACGCCATGCTCTGCCCGTTGTCCAGCAGCAGCGCCACGCCCACCTGCTCGCCCACCCACTCCACATCGAGGTGCGCCACCGGGGCAGGCAGGCGCAGGCGAACGTCGCGCACGTCGTCGGGGCCCACGTAGAGCACGCCCAGCACCGGGTCCGGAAGCGCGTAGAGCACCAGCATGCGCCCACCCGACAGCGCGGCCTCCACCACGCGCACGTCGGCGCGGGCCACGGGCGTGCGCGTGAGCAAGAGCGCGGTGGGTGGCGCGTCGGCGTCGGCGGCATCCGGGACATCGGCTGGCCAGTCGCACCACGCGAGCCCAGCAGGGTCCGCCACCACCACGCGGGCTGCCCTGCCCTCGGCGGCCAGGCTCACGTGGCGGGCTGCACCCAGCGCCACGGGCGGACTGTCTGCGGTGCCCTCGTGAATGAACGCGCCTGCGGCCGTGGTGAACGCCGCGCGGGGCGCCCCCTGCACCAAGCGCACGCGCGCCTCGCCGCCCACCAGCTCGTCATCCGGCCCCACGAAGAACGACGACTCGGTGCGCAGCGCGTTGGAAGCCCGCGCGCGCGCCACCATGGGACCGGCGTCCAAGCGTGTGGCGAGCGCCCATCCGTCCACCGCCAGCCGGAACGAACAGTCGCGCGAGGTCATGACTCGGCGGAGCGCCCTGCCGTGAGCTCGATGAGCCGGTCGATCAAGAAGCTGCTCTGCTCCTGGGCCTCTTCGGTGAACTCTCCGAAGAAGCTGCGCACCTCGTCGAACACGGCGTCGAAGCGCGCCTGGTCGCGCTGCTGCAGGATCTCCGCGATCTCGCGCGCGCTGTCCTGGAACGCGCTGGTCACCGCCGCCGTGCTGGGGTTGAGCATCTCGATGGCTCCGTAGAGCGCCGGCGACTGCGCGAAGTGGCGGGCCGCCACGTAGGTCTCGAGCAGGTACGCGGGCGACGTGAACGCGAGCGAGTCCTCGAGCGGAATGCCCAGCCGGCTGAGCGCCAGGCCCAGCACCTGCGTCTGGTAGTGGTTGAGCACCTGCACCACGGACATCATCTTGTCGTGGTGCTGGGCGGTGGCCTCGGACACGGTGAACCCGCGCGCCCGCAGCGTCTGCGTGAGCCAGTCCCACCAGGCGTCGCCGCGCCCGCGGCACACCACCACGCGCTGGCCCTGGAAGGTGTGCACGCCCGGCCCGAACATGGGGTGCGTGCCGATCACGCTGGCCTCGGTGGACGCCAGCATGACATCCAGCGGCAGCTGCTTGATGGAGGTGACGTCCATCAAGAGGCCGTCCTTGCGCACGTGCGGACCCACCGCGCGGATGACCTCCTCGGTGGCCTGGATGGGCACGCTCACGATGACCACGTCGGCCTGCTTGGCGGCGTCTACCGCCGAGAGCGGCGTGCCCAGGTCGCTGATGAGCACGGTGTGGCCCAGGTCCGCGAACATGCGGTGCAGCACGCGCCCCATGCCGCCCTGCCCGCCCAAGATGGCGATGGTCTTGGCCTCCACCTGCAGCGGCACCTCGGCGCGCAGGCTGGCCTGGTGGTCCCGGCTGGCCAGCATGAGCAGGCGCCAGATGGACTCGATGACCGACGGCGGCAGGCCCAGCGCTTCGGCCTGCGCCTTGCGGTCGGTCAGGATGGCCCGCTCCCGCGCCAGGTCCCGGATGCGCACCGCGTTCTGGCGCTTGTGCGCGGCGATCTCGGCGACCACGCCCATGCGCTGAGCCAGCAGCTTCAACACGTCGCGGTCCAGCGTGTCCAGCGTCTCGCGCAAGACAGAGAGGGGGCGGTCTCGGGACTCGGGAGGGTGGTTCGACATGGCGCGCCGAAGCGGACCATAATCCCCCGCGATCCTGATCGCCATGGGCAAGGCACGGCGGCGGCGACCGACAAGCGGGGCATGGATGCCCTCTCCGTCCTCCGAGGCCTGCTGGACCTCATTGCCCCCCTGCGCTGCCCGGGCTGCGACGTGCCGGTGGATCGCGATGACGACGCCGAGCAGCCGCCCGACCCGCACACCCGCGCCTTCTGCGACGCGTGCTGGCCCGCGCTCGAGCTGTTCCCCGGCGCGGAGGCGCTCTACAGCTACGGCGGGCCGCTGGCCGACGCCATCAAGCGGCTGAAGTACGACGGGCGCATGGACACGCTCCGCGGGCTGACTCCGCTGATGGACCGCGCCTACGCCAGCATGGTGGGCCAGGTGGACATGGTGGTGAGCGTGCCGCTGCACCCCAAGCGGCGCATCGCGCGCGGCTTCGACCAGTCGGCGCTGCTGGTGCAACCGCTGGCGAAGGCGCTGGGGGTGCCGCTGCGGCGCAACGTGCTGGCCCGCACGCGGGACACGCCGCCACAGGCCCAGCTGGACGCCGACGCGCGCAGCCGCAACGTGATGGGCGCGTTCACGTCCGTGCCGCTGCGAGGCGAGCGCGTGCTGCTGTTCGACGACGTGCGCACTACGGGGGCCACGCTGGATGCCGCGAGCGCGGCGCTGCTGGAAGCCGGCGCCGGGACCGTGATCATGCTGAGCCTGGCGGGACGGACGTAGTGACTGAGTGGCGCCCCCGGCACGATTCGAACGTGCGACCTTCGGCTTAGGAAGCCGCTGCTCTATCCTGCTGAGCTACGAAGGCGAGGGCGCGGTCTTACCACGCGCAGAGAGGGACTGCACCCGTCAGTCGACCCAGTCGAACGACTCGAGGTGGTTGCGCAGCGTGCTGACGTTGGGGAAGCGCCGCGCGATGAGCGAGGCCTGCATGCCGCAGCAGATGTAGCGGATGTGGTCGCCCGCTTTGCTGTAGTGCTTTCGGCCGCCGATGCACTGGTAGAGGATGCGCACGGCGTCCAACACGTCCAGCCGCCGCAAGCGCTTGCTGGGGCGGCCGCGGTCGTAGAAGTCCAGCAGGCGCAGGTTCATGTAGATGCCCGTCTGCTGCACCAGGATGTTCTGCGAGTGCACGTCGCCGTGGTACTCGCCCACGGCGTGGATCTTCTCGAGCCCGCGCGCGATGTCGTGCAGCAGGTTGAGGGCCATGAACGGGTGCAGGCGGCGCCCGGGCTGCTGCTGGATGAACGACTCGAGCTGCACCCCATCGAACAAGTCCGAGATGAGGCAGAGCACGCTCTGGCCGCGCACGTCCACGCGCATGGTGTGGTGGTAGTGCAGGACGATGGGGCAGTGCTGCAGCTTGTCCAGCTTGCGCGCGCTCCACACCACCTGCTTGCCGGCCTCGGTGGGCGGCAGGAAGAACAGCTTGGCCGCGCGGTGCACGCCGGTGGAGCGCTCCGCGATCTGGTAGACCTCACCCTCGCTGCCGGCGCCCAGCTTCTTCACCACCTTGTAGCGTTCCCCGAACACGCTCCCGGTGTTGAGCTCGAATCCTCGGCGTGGCGGCATGCGGGTGGTTCCGGTTCCTGGGGGGGGCGGCGAGTGGGACCGGGATCAGTCCTCGAGCACGAACGTCACCTTGAGGTTGACGCGGTACGAGGCGATCTTGCCGTTCTCGACGTGGACCTTCTGGTCCTGCACCCAGGCGCTGCGGACGTTCTTGAGCGTCTTGACCGCACGGGCCACGCCCTGCTGCACGGCGTCGTCGAAGCTGACGTCGGACGACGCGATGATCTCGGTAACACGGGCGACGGACATGCGGTTCTCCTGGTGGGGGCGTTCCTCCCCGCTGAAAGCGAGTGCTGACCCTACCGGAGTCTCGCCGGGTCCTCAATATCCAACGACGTGCAGCTGACCGGAGCGGTGACCGGGTTGCAGCGCGAGGGCGTTCCCCCGGGCATTTCCACGAAGTAGGCCATGTCGTCGCGGGGCACCGGGACGTCGGTGCTGATCATGTGTGCCCCCGAGGCCAGGGCCGCCTCCAGCTGGTTGCTGCCATCCGCCAGCAGGTCGGAGATGCCGTCCGAGAACACGCGCACCAGGTAGCCGGCCTCGACCGCGGCCCGCGCCTCGGCGCCCGGGGAGTTGACCACCCGCACGGCTGACCAGGGGTCTCCCGCCTCGGAGTCCGCGAAGATCACGCGCCCCCCGAGGCCCGCGCCGTCATTCGCGTAAGCCACACAGTCGTCGCGATCGCAGTCCAGGAAGAACAAGATGCGGCCGCGGGTCTGCGCCAGCGTGGGCCAGCCGGTGCCGGTGACGGCCTGGTCCAGCGTGGCCTGCGTGCCCTGCACTTCGTCCGGGGTGATCACCTCGCTGGCCTCGAACACGCTCAGGATCTCTTCGTCCAGGGCATCGAGAGCCGCCGGCCGGTTACCCGTCTCGAGGGCCGGCAGGGTCTTCGGCTCGATCTGGATGAAGATGGGGTGGTGCCCGGGGTTCCGCCGCGACCAGTCCCGCACGGTGGTCAGGCAGGCCACGAAGGTGGGGCACGTGGAGACGTCGTCGAAGCGCGGCAAGTGGTACACGTCGAACGAGCTGGTCTCGGGGTCCCAGTGCACGTCGATCTCCACCTTGCGGACGCCCTGCTCCTCGAACTGCTCGTCCAGGGGCGCGTGCGTGTAGCTCCACGACGGGCCGGCCGCTTCGGGCTCCACGTGGTAGCTGTTGTGGGTGCCCTCGCACTGCAGGTGGTTGAGCCGCAGCACGCTGTCCATGGGGTGCACTGGGTCATTCGGCGCGTCGCCACAAGACGCGAGGGGCAGCGCGAGTGCCAGCCAGAGGGGCGCAGGTGACAGGCGAGAGGGGCCGCATGACACGCGCGAGGCGAACATGGAGAACAGGTGACGCCGGCTCATGGGCGCACCTTGCCACGAAACCGTCGCGAAGTGGTTGAGCACACCCCCGGCCTCCGCTATGGTCCCGCGTCCTTCGGGGTGTAGCACAGCCTGGTAGTGCGCTAGCTTTGGGAGCTAGAAGTCGTGGGTTCGAATCCCGCCGCCCCGACCCCTCCGGTGCCGCCCGCCCCCAAAAGGCGCGCGGCGCTCGGGCCCATAGCTCAGTCGGATAGAGCGGCGGCCTTCTAAGCCGATGGTCGGTGGTTCGATCCCACCTGGGCCCGCAACGAGAACGCGCTGTTTTCAGGTCTCGTCGATGAGCGTGTCGTACAGCTCGATGGACTCCATGACGGTCACCGACGGCAAGTCCCCCTGCGGTGCGGGGCCGAGCAGCAGGGGCGCGAGGGCCGTGCGGAGCGCGGTCCACATGGTGCCGGCGTCCTGAAAGCGGTCGGCCGCGTCTTTGGCCAGGGCCTTCTCGAAGAAGGCGTCCACCGCGGGGGTCAGCCCCGCCACGATCTGGGATGGCGGCTTGGCAGGGTTCTTCAAGATCGCCAGGATGAGGTTGGGCAGGTTCTGGCCGTGGAACGGCACCTTCCCCGTGAGCAGCTCGTAGATGACCACCCCGGCCGCCCAGAGGTCCACGCGCCCGTCCACCGGACGCCCACTGGCCTGCTCGGGCGCGAGGTATTGGGGCGTGCCCAACACGTCCCCGTCGCGCGTCATGGTGTCGGCCGACTGGTCCTTGGCGATGCTGAAGTCGAGGATCTTGAGCACCTCCTCCCCGCCGGAGCGCGCCAGGAAGATGTTGTCGGGCTTGATGTCGCGATGGATGACGCGGTGCGAGTGCGCGCAGGCCAGGCCCTGCAGCAGCTGCTCGGCCAGCGTGAGGACCCGCTGGATGGAGAGCCCGCCCGGCGTGATCTGCGCGCTGAGCTCCACGCCCTCGAGGTGCTCCATGACGATGTACGGGGCGCCATCGGGGAGCCTGCCCACGTCGAACACGCGCACCACGTTGGGGTGCTCGACGCGCCCGGCCGATTGCCCCTCGCGGAGGAAGCGCTTTTCGGCCGCGCTGCCGCTCTCGAAGCGGCCATGCAGCACCTTGACCGCCACGGTGGTGCCCAGCCGAATGTGCTCCGAGCGGTAGACCGAGCCCATGGCCCCCTCGCCTATCCGTTGCCCGACCAGGTAGCGGTCATCCAGGAGCGTGCCCGTGAGTTCTTCGCGCGACGGGCGCCACTCCACGTTGTCCGGGAGGCGCGTCTGAGGGTCCACGGCCTCGCCCGAGAATGGGCACCGGGCCACTGACGCGAGGTGCGGCAGCTGACAGTGTCGACAGCGAACGAAGCGTTGCAACTGAGTCACGCTGGCGCCCATGGTGCACCGGTTTCGCCCGGCAGCGCGAGGATATCGTGGCGCCTTCCCCACGAAAACCGGATTGCCCTGCGCGGAGACCGTGGGGTAGCGTTCTCGCGCATGGGGCTGCTGCCGACGATCCCTGAGCGCTTTCTTGTGGTGCGCACCTTGGGTGAGGGCGGCATGGGCGTGGTCTACGAAGCGTTCGACAAGGAACGCGGCATGACCGTGGCGCTCAAGACCATTCGCGACGCGCAGGGCGACGCGGTGTACCGGCTGAAGCGTGAATTCAGAGCGCTCCAGGGGGTGGAGCACCCGAACTTGGTGCGCCTGTACGACCTCTTCGCGGAGGGGAACACGTGCTTCTACACCATGGAGCTGATCCCCGGCCGCGAGCTGGGCGCCGCGGGGGGCGCGCGCGCGGCGCTGGGCCCCGCGGAGGCCACGCTGCAAGATGGCGAGGACGACCGTGAGCGCTTCGAGCAGATCCGACTGGTGCTGGACGGCCTGTGCCGCGGGCTCGAGGCGCTGCACGCGGCGGGCCTGCTGCACCGCGACTTGAAGCCCTCGAACGTCATGGTGGAAGACAGCGGGCGCGTGGTGTTGCTGGACTTCGGGCTGGTGGCCGATGCGCACGCGGCGGTGCAACACACGGTGACCGGCGCGGTGGCTGGCACCGTGGCGTACATGGCCCCGGAGCAAGCGCGCGGTGAGGTCGAGCTGACGGCGGCGGTGGACCGCTACGCGCTGGGGGTCATCTTGTTCGAGCTGCTGACGGGCACGCAGCCCTTTCGCGGTGGGCCCTATGTGGTCTTGGCAGACAAGGTGAGCCAGGACGCGCCGCGCGCGAGGGACTTCGTGGCCGACGTGCCGGCCGACTTGGACGAGCTGGCGGCCCAGCTGCTCTCGCGCGACCCCGTGGCGCGGCCGTCGCTCGCGAACATCCGCGCGGTGCTCGGCCGGGTGACCACGGACCGCCGCCTTCCCAGCAGCGGCAACAGCAACCGGCCCGTGCACACGCTGGTGGGCCGCACCGAGGAGCAGCAGCGCCTGTTGGACGCTCTGCGCTCCACCGCCGCAGCGGGCGCTTGCATCGCCCTGGTGCGTGGTCGCTCGGGCATCGGGAAGTCTGCGCTGATCGCGGCGGTGGCGCGCGAGGCCGAGGGGCGCGAGCGGGCGCTGGTGCTCACGGGGCGCTGCCACGAGTTCGAGACGGTCCCGTTCAAGGGGCTCGACGGTGTGATCGACTCGCTCAGCCGGTACCTCAAGGCCGCGTCGCCCGAAGAGGTCGGCCGCCTGCTGCCACCGGATCTGGGAGACCTGGCCACCATCTTCCCGGTGCTGCGGCGCATCCCGCCCATCGCGTCAGCCTTTGCGCGGCGGTCCACGGCCGAGCGCACCGTGCAGCGCATCCGCTCGGCGGGGCTGACCTGCCTGCGCGAGCTGCTGCGGCGCATCGCCGAGAGCACACCGCTGCTGGTCGTCATCGACGACGTGCAGTGGGCCGACGAGGACACGTCACGCGCGCTGGTGGAGCTGCTGCGCGACCAGCATCCACCGGCGATGATGCTGCTGCTGGGGTCGCGCCCAGACCGAAGCACGCCTGTCATCGACGAGCTCTTTGGGGCGGGCGGCCGGCGCGCCACGATTGACGCCGAGCGCGTGACCGTGGAGCTCGAGCCGCTGAATCATGCCGCCACCACGCAGCTGCTGCGCGCGGAGCTCCGCACGGTGGGGCACGACGGCAGCGCTCACGATCAGCTGGTGAATGCACTGGCGGTCGAGGCCCAGGGCAACCCCTTCGCGGCCTGCGAGCTAGCGCGCTTCGTGCGCGACGAGGAGGGCGACTTCAGCGCATCGGTGGCGGGGCGGTCCATTGACGACATCGTGGTGGAGCGCGCCCAGGCGCTGGACCCGGCGGCGCGTGGGCTGCTGGACGTCATCGCGGTGAGCGGCGAGCCCACCGACGAGCGCGTGCTGCGGCGGGCGGCGGGGCTGTCGCCCGATGACCGCGCTTCGACCGATGCGCTGCGCGCCAAGCTGTGGATCCGCAGCCTGCGCTCCGGCAGGGCCACACACCTCGACGCCGTGCATGACCGAGTGCGGGAGTCCATCGCGGAGGCGCTGCCCAAGGCGCGCAGCGCGGCGATTCATCACGCGCTGGCGCTGGCGCTCGAGGGCACCGAGACGCCTCCCCATGATCGGCTCGCGCGCCACTTCGCGGCCGCGGGAGAGTCGGCGCTTGCTCATCATCACGCGCTGGTTGCGGCTGATGAAGCGCGCGGGGCGCTCGCGCTGCGGCGTGCGTCCGAGCTGCTGGGGCTGGCCGTGGAGCTGGGCACTGAGGAGCAGCGGGCTTCCTTGATGCCGCGCTATGCGGAGTCACTGGCCGATGCGAGCCTTTTCGAGCGGTGTGCGGAGGCGTGGGACAAAGCGAGCGAGCTGGCCACGGGGCCCGAGCACCGCGAACGGAGGCGACGGGCCGCGGAGGCATGGTTGTATGCGGGGCGTATCGACCGGGGGCTGGAGCTGCTCGAGAAGTTCGCTGGAGAGACGGGGCTGCGACCTTCCACGAACCGGTATGCCGCGTTGGCACGCTCGATATGGCAGCGCTTTCGTTTGCGGCTCCGCGGGCTGGCCTCGCGGCCCCGGCCGATCCACGAGATCCCTGCGCGCCAGCTCGAGCTCTTGCGCACGCTCCGCGCATTGACGATCGGGTACATGGCACTTGATTCGCTACGGGGCGCAGCCATTCACGCTCGATGGCTCCGGATGGCGCTCGATGCCGGGCACGCCGACGACACGCGCTTGGCGCTGGGAATGGAGGGATGCCTTGCGGCCGTGACCTCATCGAGGAGACGTCGGGACGTCGTGAAAGAGGCCCTCCTCCAAACTTCCAGCGCCTCGAGTGAAGCGACCACCCACTACTGGAACCTATGCATCGACGCCATGTGGGCGGGCATGAACGAGAGTTGCCATCAGTCTCGCACCGCTGTGCGACCACTCGCGGAGGCAGTCGAATCGGAGCCACTGTCGGCGACCGACCGCTCCTACGGACACTACTCGGTGGGGTTGTGTCAGTTGCATTCGCTGAGCCCGGTCGTCCATGAATCGATGAGGCTCTATGTGCAGCAGCGAGAGGAGGAGGCCGGCCCCTATGCGGAGATTCGGCTGCGTGTCTTCGAACTCCGGTACTACATGCTGCGAGGGGAGCCCGAGCTCGCGCTGGAACGATGCAGTCAGAAGACCTGGGAAGCTGCCTTCACACGTCCGACGTCAGCGAGCTTCGGCACCCGTCAAGGCGAGGCATGGATCGCCCTCTACTTGGCCAATGCAGAGACGGCGCTGCAAGTCGCCTACGACGCACTGGGCCTCGTACACGAGACATGGTCGTACCTGGTCCCCATGGCGCACGGTGAGGCACTGGTACGACTTTGCGCCGCAGCACTGGCCATGAAGCGGTTGGACGAAGTCGTTGTCTATTCGAAGCGCTTCAAGCGCTGCGTGGAGCCCCACCACGATAGCTACCGGCTCCATCTCGAGGCCCTCTCCGCCTTGGCTGGCAGTGGTGACCCAGACACCAAACTCCGGGCCATGACCGACTTCGGGGCCGAGCACGGCATGGAGAGCATCGAGGGCGCAGCGCTGTGGGGCCTCGGCACTCTCCACCCGGACCCCGCAGGCGCCTCACATCGCGCCCGGTTCCTCGCCTTGATCGCCGACAAGGGGCTGGTGGACCCCGACCGCTTCTTCTGGTCGCTGCTCCCCATCGGAGACCCACCACCCCGGCGCGGCTCCCCCGCGGCCATCTGGTCAGACGCGGCGCAGAGTGCCGCCGTATTGCTCTCCGCAGAGCGAGTGGGGTAGCGTCTCCACTCATGGGGCTGCCGCCAACGATCCCTGAGCGCTTTCGTGTGGTGCGCACGTTGGGAGAGGGCGGCATGGGTGTGGTCTACGAAGCGTTCGACAAGGAACGCGGCGTGACCGTGGCGCTCAAGACTCTGCGGGATGCACACGGCGACGCGGTGTACCGTTTGAAGCGCGAATTCAGGGCGCTTCAGGGGGTGGAGCACCCGAACCTGGTGCGCCTGTACGACCTCTTCGCCGAGGGCAGCAGCTGCTTCTACACCATGGAGCTGATCCCGGGGCGGGAGCTCGGGGCCGCGGGTGGCGCGCGGCCCGTGCTGGACGCGGGGGACGCGACGGTGCGCGACGACGACACCGACGCCGAGCGCTTCGAGCACATCCGGCAGGTGCTCGATGGGCTGTGCCGTGGGCTCGAGGCACTGCACGCGGCGGGCCTGCTGCATCGCGACTTGAAGCCCTCGAACGTCATGGTGGAGGACAGCGGACGCGTGGTGCTGCTGGACTTTGGTCTGGTGGCGGACGCGCACGCTGCGGCGCAGCAGACCGTGGCAGGCGCGGTGGCAGGCACCGTGGCCTACATGGCGCCCGAGCAGGCGCGCGGTGAGACCGAGCTCACGGCGGCGGTGGACCGCTACGCGCTCGGGGTCATCCTGTTCGAGCTGCTGACGGGCACGCAGCCCTTTCGCGGAGGGCCCTACGCGGTCTTGGCGGACAAGGTCAGCGAGGACGCACCGCGCGCGAAGGACTTCGTGGCAAGCGTGCCCGCCGACCTCGACGAGCTGGCCGCCAAGCTGCTGTCGCGCGACCCGGTGGCGCGGCCGTCGCTCGCGAGTATTCGCGCCGTGCTCGGACGGGTGAGCACGGACCGGCGCGTGGTCAGCAGCGCCACCAGCAACCGAGCGGCGCCCGCTCTCGTGGGCCGCGCCGGTGAGCAGCAGCGCCTGTTGGACGCGCTGCGCTCCACGGCCGCAGGGAGCGCTTGCATCGCACTCGTGCGTGGACGCTCGGGCATCGGCAAGTCTGCGCTGATCGCTGCCGTGACGCGCGAGGCCGACACGCGGGAGCGCGCGCTGGTGCTCACCGGCCGCTGCCACGAGTTCGAGACCGTGCCCTTCAAGGGGCTCGATGGCGTGATCGACTCGCTCAGCCGATACCTCAAGGCGGCGTCCGCCGAGCAGCTGGGTCAGCTGCTCCCGCCGGACCTGGGGGACCTGGCCACCATCTTCCCGGTGCTCCGGCGCATTCCGCCCATCGCGTCGGCCTACGCGCGGCGTGCGACCACCGAGCGCACCGTGCAGCGCATCCGCTCGGCGGGTTTGGCCTGCCTGCGTGAGCTGTTGCGCCGGATTGGCGAGAGCACGCCGCTGCTGGTGGTGATCGACGACGTGCAGTGGGCCGACGAAGACACATCACGCGCGCTCGTGGAGCTGCTGCGGGATCAGCATCCCCCCGCCATGATGTTGCTGCTCGGGTCGCGCCCGGATGACACCACCCCCGTGATCGAAGAGCTCTTCGGAGCCGGCAGCCGGAGGGCGACGATCGAAGCCGTGCGCGTGACCGTGGAGCTGGAGCCGCTGGATCATGCCGCCACCACAGAGCTGCTGCGCGCGGAGCTGCGCACCAGTGGGCACGACGGTAGCGCGCATGAACAGCTCGTGAACGCGCTAGCCCGCGAGGCACGGGGAAACCCCTTCGCGGCCTGCGAGTTGGCGCGCTTCGTGCGGGATGAGGCGGGCGAGTTCAGCGCGTCCGTCGCGGGGCGATCGATCGACGACATCGTGGTGGAGCGTGCGGAGGCCCTCGACCCTGCTGCGCGTGGACTGCTAGACGTGATTGCGGTGAGCGGCGAGCCCACCGACGAGCGCGTGCTGCGGCGCGCGGCGGGACTGTCCCCCGACGACCGCGCTTCGACCGATGCGCTGCGGGCCAAGCTGTGGATTCGCAGCCTGCGCTCCGGCAGCGCCACGCACCTCGACGCCGTCCACGACCGGGTGCGCGAGTCCATCGCGCAGGCGCTTCCCAAGGCGCGGAGCGTGGCCATCCACCATGCGCTAGCACTCGCCCTCGAGGGCACTGAGTCGCCAGCGCACGACCGGCTCGCGCGCCACTTTGCTGCGGCAGGAGAGGCAGCGCTGGCCCATCACCACGCGCTGGTTGCGGCCGACGAAGCACGTGCCGCGCTTGCGCTGCGGCGCGCGTCTGAACTACTGGGGCTTGCCGTTCAGTTGGGGACTGATGAGCAGCGGGCTGCCCTCATGCCGCGCTACGCGGAGTCGTTGGCCGACGCGAGCCTCTTCGAGGCCTGCGCCGAGACATGGGACAAGGCTGCCGAACTCGCCGCGGGGCCGGAGCGTCACGAACGGAGGCGACGAGCGGCGGAGGCGTGGTTGTATGCGGGACGTATCGACCATGGGCTCGAGCTGTTCGAGAAGATCGCAGGGAAGACCGGGCTGCGACCCTCCTCCAATCGGTATTTCGCGCTAGCGCAGTCCCTGTGGCAGCGTTTCCGACTGCGCCTGCGCGGGTTCTCGTTTCGGCCTCGACCCATCCACGAGATTCCCGCGCCGCAGCTCGCGTTTCTAGGCACGCTCCGTGCGATGAGCATAGCGTATCTGTCCCTCGACCCCGTGCGCGGAGCAATGATTCAGGCGCGCTGGCTTCGGGCTGCCCTCGATGCCGGGCACCAAGACGACGTTCGTGTCGGACTTGGAATGGAGGGGTGCCTTGCGTCAATAAGCCTTTCCGCGAGCGAACGCGAACGGGCCCGGGAGGCCCTGTTCGGTCGCCACAGCGTCGGGGACTGCGACGAAGTTCTGGAGCCTGGGCATGGACACCTTGTGGGCGGGGCTGAACGAGAGTTCTCGCCGTGCGAGCGCCACGGCGAGCCTCTTGGAGGAGTTCGTCGAAACAACCCCCTTGCCTGCGTTCGACCGCTCCTTCGGACACTACGCTGTGGCGTTCAGCCAACTGCGCTCGCTGCATCAGGCGATCCACGTGCCGAGGAATCTCTACGTTCAGCGGCGCGAGGAGGAAGCTGGCCCTTCTGCGGAACTTCGGCTTCGTATGTTCGAGTTTCGATATCACATGCTGCGAGGTGAGCCGAGCGGGCGCTCGAGCGGTGCGGTCAGGCAGGCCTGGGAAGCGGCCTGCAAGCGCCCGACGCCGGCGAGCGCCGGCACTCGTCACGGCGAGGCTTGGCGCCCACCTCTACTTGGCAAATCGGAGGCGGCCTCGAGATCGCGCACGAGGCCCTGCGCCTCGCTCATGCGACATGGACCCAGTTGGTCCCTGTAGGCTACGGGGAAGTCCTGGTGCGCCTGTGCAACACGGCGCTCGCAACCAAGCGACTAGACGAAGTCGTCACCCACGCGAAGCGCATGAAGCGCTGCAGCATGCCCGCCCACCTCGGGTACCGGGTCCACCTCGAAGCCCTCGCCGCCCTCGCTGGCCATGGGGACCCGGTAGTCAAGCTCCGTGCCATGGCCGAGTTCGGCGCCGAGCATGGCATGGACTGCCTCCAGGGGACCGCACTCTGGGGCCTTGGCACACTGCACCCCGGCCCGACGGGTGCTCTGTATCGCACGCGCTTCCTGGCGTTGATCGCCGACACGGGCCTCGTGGACCCCGACCGCTACTTCTGGTCCACGCTGCCCATCGGCGAGCCACCCCCTCGGCGCGGCACCACAGCCGCCATCTGGTCCGACGCGGAGCACAGCCCCGCACCTTAGGAGCGCTCCCTCGAACGGAACGCCCCTCTACTCGCGTCCCTCGGTCCCGGCAGTTCCGCGAGTCAGGTCAGTCCTAGCTGCTCGTCCGTAGCGCTTGGTCCGTACTTGTCGCGGGGCGGCCAGGGGCGCTCGCGCCAGCTGGGCTCGAACACGAACGAGGACATGCGGCGCCCCTCCGGCAGCGCGCCATTGCCCGCGTTGCGCGAGTAGTCGTAGTAGACCTTGATGATCTCCTCGTCGGTGACCTGCTGAGCCGCGGGGTGACCGAGGCAGGCCTCGCGCCAGGCACGCACGCGGGCGAAGCGAGCCTCGTCGGGCAGGTCCACGTCTTCATAGTAGGCGACGAATGCAAAGCGGCGGAAGAACGGAGCGAAGACGGCCTCGGCCCACCCGAAGCGCTCGAACAAGAAGGGCCCTTCCACGCTGCCATGCCGCACCAGGAACGCGTCCAGCTGGGCGTGGATGTCCAGGTAGGCGTCCACCAGCGCCTGCCGCTTCTCGGGGAGCTGGTTCATGACCAACGTGTAGCCCGCGCTCACGAGCCCGCGCTCCATCCCCACAAGCAGGTTCTCGATGCCCCGCTCATAGGGGTCCTCACGCCGCACCGGGACAGCGGTGAAGCGGTCCTCGAAGTACGCCATGAGCACGAGGCTCTCCTTGAGGCTGCGGCCGTCTTCGAGCTCCAGCACCGGGAGCGCCGTGGTGCCCCCGCTCAGCGCGAGCACGTGGGGGTCGCGCGGCTTGGTGATGTCCACGACGCGGAACGAGACGGCGTCACGCAGGCCCTTGAGCTCCAGGAGGATCTCGACGCGCTGGCTGAAGGGGCAGACGGGGATGTGGTAGACGCAGAGGGTCATGGTGAGGCTCCTAGGACTTGGGAGAGTTCTACTTGCTGCCCACCCGCGACCCCGCCCCCGCCTTCGGGTCCATCACGTTCGCCAGGTCCACCAGGTTCCACACGCCATCGTTCCGGTACAGCCGCTTGCCCAGCCGCGGGTAGTCCCCCACGTCGTGCGCTAGCCGCTGGCCCACCACCAAACACCGCAGCACGTCGGGCCCAGGGTTGTGGAACACATGCGCCGGCCCCCCGGCCGGGAGCCCCACGAAGTCGCCTGCCCCCAGGTCGAAGGTCTGCTCGTCCAGCGTCACGCGCGCCTGCCCCGAGAGCACGTAGACGCACTCGTCCTCTTGGTGGTGCACGTGGTACTCGGTGGAGTCTGCGCCCACCGGCACCTCGATGAGGTGGATGCCGAAGCCCTTGAGCCCCGTGGCGTCGCCGAGCGACTTGTTGGTGCGCCGGCCGTTCGGGTTCAGGAAGTGCACCTTCTCGGTGCCCTCCATGGCGTCGATGGCCTCGGCCGTGAGGATGAAGCGCGCGCTCGGGGAAGCAGGATCGTGGCTCATGGCCACGGTGATACGTGATGCCGCGTTCGGACGCCATGGTGTAGCGTGCGGGCATGTCACGCCCTGCCCTACTCGCTGCGCTCCTGTCCCTCGCCACCTTCGTCACGGGCTGTGATGACGAGGCGCTGCCGCCCCTGCCCGACTCGCCGAGCTACGTGCTGACCGAGGACGAGGGGCGCCCCGCGCAGGTGTACGTGCCGCGCGACTACGACCCGGCCACGCAGTACCCGCTCGTGGTTCTGCTGCACGGCTATGGCGCAGGCGGCGGCGCGCAGAACCTGTACTTCGGGCTCAGCAACCAGACCACGGCGCAGCAGTTCATCTTGCTGGTGCCCAACGGCACCCGCGACAGCACGGGCACCTCCTTCTGGAACTCGGACCCGCGCATCAGCGGCGAGACCGTGGACGACGTGGCCTACCTGCGTCGGTTGCTCGCCGAGGCCCAGGCCAACTTCCGCGTGGACCCGCAGCGCGTGTACCTCTTTGGCCACAGCAACGGGGGCTTCATGAGCTACCGCATGGCCTGTGAGGCGCCCGACGTGATCACCGCCATCGCCAGTCTGAACGGGATGCCGCCCGAGGACCCGAGCGAGTGCACCCCCGAGCTGCCGGTGAGCGTGCTGCAGATCCACGGCACGGCGGACGACACGGTGCTCTACGACGGCAGGGCCACGGACGATGGCCTCGGCTACCCCAGCGCCCCCGTGGCCGTCGAGCGCTTCGCCGAGGCCGCCGGCTGCAACCTGGACGCTTCCGAGGAGGGCGAGGCGCTCGACCTCGATGACGCGCTGCCCGGCAACGAGACCGTGGTGCTGGAGTACGAGCAGGGCTGTGACCGCGGGCTCGGCGCGGCGCTCTGGACCATGGAAGGCGGCGGCCACTTGCCCGTGCGCTCCGACACGTTCGTTCCCTCCGTGCTCACGTGGCTCAAGCGGCACACCCGCTGAGCCAGACGCGCACGCCCGCGCGGCTCACTCCAGCACGAACGCGCGCACGCCGCCCAGGTCCATGGCGGCGCTCATGCGGTCGCAGCCCCCGTCGGGCCGGGGCGACAAGTCCGCCACGCCGCGCAACACCGCGCGCACCAGCCCGGTGAGGCCCTCGTCCATGCCGGAGGCAATGTAGATGTCGTCCACCAGCTCATCGAGCGCGCTGATGGGCACGGCGCCTCCCACACGCCCGGTGAGCGTGTACTCGCCTTCGTCCATCCGGAACTGTGCCCGACCGTCCTGCATGGGGAAGTCGAGGTCCACGCCCAGCATCTCGATGGGCAGCGTGACCGACACGGCATCGGCGTAGAGCACTCCGTCGCGCACATAGGCCTCTCGCGTGGCCTCGAACTGGTAGCCCGGGCGCGGGTCGAAGCTCTGCCCAGGCACCAGGCGCGAGTCGGTGCCCACGTCCACCGGGCCCATGCCCAGGCGGAAGCGCAGCGTGACGTGCGAGTCGTTCTCCCAGCTGTGCAGGTCACCCACCTCGGCGATGAGCAACAGCACCCCGTCGTTGACCATGCTCTGCACGATGGTGGACACCGAGTCCGCGCCGAACACCACCAGCGCCGCGCCCAGGCTGGAGAGCTGGTTGTCCACGCCCGCCTCGCCCTCGGGGCTCTCGTAGTCGGGCTTGAAGCAGCCCTCGGCGGCACGCTCCCCCATGTGGTCGAGGTCGTCCAGGTTGAAGCCGCGCACCGTGCCGTCCTCTTCGGGCTCGGTCACGAAGTCCACGCGCGACATCACGAACGTGGCGGTCTCGCCCGGACCTTCGGACGCCACGCAGCCCGGCGCGCCCAGCAGCCCGGCCGCGCAGGCGCTCACCAACCATCGCGATGCACCCACACGCATGACGCACAGCCTACTTCAAGTTCAGGGTAAAGTGCGCAGCTGCCGAGCCCAACGCGGGCTCCCCCACCGAGAGAAGGCCCCGTGACCGACTTCCAACGCCTCGTCCTCAGCCGCCCGAACGACCACGTGCTCCTCATCGGGCTGAACCGCGCCGACAAGCGCAACGCGTTCGACCTGCAGATGCTGAACGAGCTGGGGCAGGCCATCACGCTGTATGAAGAGGACCCCGCGCTGCGCTGCGCGGTGCTCCACGCCGAGGGCGCACACTTCACGGCGGGCCTCGATCTCGGCGAGGTGGGGCCTGCCATCGAGCAAGGCCGCGCGCTGTTCCCC
>JADJJE010000043.1 GCA_016706685.1 Sandaracinaceae bacterium
TTGGCTGGCCGGGCGCGCTTGCGTGGGAACACGCCCGGGCGCTGGTAGGCCACCGCCAGGGGGCGGAGGCGGGCGTTCGCGGCGAAGAGGCCACCATACAGCAGGGTGTTGACGCGCGGTGGAGGGACCAGGGTGACCAGGCGGTCGATGAAGCGGTCGTGCGTCAAGAGTATCTGGGTGGTGCCGTCGCTCCAGGGTGTCTTCAGTGTCAGTTCCACGCTGGTGGCATGGAGGGTGAGTCGTGTTTCTTTGAGGGGTGGACGCAGGATGTAGCGGACCAGTTGCTCGAGGCTCGCGCGGGCTCCGGCGGCCACGGTGACGTGGGCGTCGAGATCAAAGCCGTCTTCGTGCGCCTTGAGTCGGGCGAACGTGCTTGGGACGCGGGGCTTTCCGTTGCGCAGGCGCTGGGCGCCCTTGTGGAAGACGCCCTCGCCGTAGAGCTCGCCCATGCCAAACAAGAGCTGCTGGGCGTCCCAGTCGTCGTCCTCGTCTGGCCCGAGGCCCAGCTTCTGCAGCAGCTGGACCACGCGCCGCTTGATGTCGGCCACCAGCGCGGCGAGCTCCGCCACGGTGGGTGGGGCGGCGTGCAGGAACACGAGCTGGCCGTCGCTGCGCTCGTAGAACGAGCCGTCCGTGTAGAGCGCGTGGAAGTGCACGTTGAGGTTCAGCGCACCGCCGAAGCGCTGGATGGCCATGACACTGCCTGGGCGGGCGCTGCTGTGCTGGCCAGGCGGCCCGACACTGGCAGCGCGGGCACGGTAGATCGCATCGATGGCCGCTCGGGCGATGCCCCACACGCCGAGGGTGAGCTCGTGGTTGTGGGCCATGCGCCAGCGCAGCGCGTGCGGGAAGGACAGCACCCACTGACGAAAGGGGACGGGCGGCAGGACGTTCTCCACCAGGTGCTTGGCCTGGTCCGCCATCTTCCGGCCCACGCAGCGGGGGCAGAAGGCGCGACGCTTGCAGCTGAGGGCCACGAGGCGGCTCTGGGCGCAGTCGTCGCAGCGGAAGCGGGCGAAGCCGTGTCTGAGGATGCCGCAGCGGAGGAAGCCACGGAGCGTGTCGACCGCGAAGCCGGGGAGCGGGCGCTCGGCGCGGGCTTCCAGGTACTTCTCCAGCTTGTCGCTGAGGAGCTGATGCAGCGGGCCTGCGCTCGGGTCCCGGCGCTCGTAGGTGAGCGCGAGGGTGGGCGGTGCAGCGGTGGCGGCGGCGGGCACCCGCCCAGGCGGTGCAGGGGGCGGTCCGTCGGAAGACGCTCGGATTCACGCCGCTGCGTCTGGGGTGCGGGAGGCGCCCGCCGGCGCTGGCTGGCGCCCGCTGGGTTCTTCAACGATGGAGCGTGTACGGGCGCGTTCCGCTAGTTCTCCGGAACACGCGAAGACGTCGGCGCATCCCACGGCTGCCGGTCGCGCATCGCGTTCACGTCCACCTTGCCCTCGGTCATCAGCCCACACTTCGCGTCATAGATCCGATACGCCATGGTGGGCTTCAGCATTGGCTGCGCCTCCACGCACAGCACGCGCAGCTCACCCTCCTCGAAGCCGCAGCTCTCCTGCACGATGCGCAGCAGGCGCTCGTTGTTGAGGTGCCCGTCGCCGAAGTTCCAGCCCAGCACCAGGCCGCTGATGATCTCGCCGTCGTAGTAGTCGTAGGCGGCCAGGTCATCCACCATCTTGGGGATGAGCTCCGACAGCGCGCGGCCCTGCAGGTGCATCATGCGGAAGCCCAACACCTTGCTCACGATGGAGCGCGCCTCGTGCGGCGCGTACAGGCGCTCGAGCTGCGCATAGACCCACGGCGCGGGCATCTTCAGCGCCTGCATCTTCTTCGCGCTGTCGCCGCGGAAGAGCCACACCGAGTAGGGCCAGTTGCCCGCGTAGTAGCGCATGGACACCAGAAATGAGAGCCGCTCCGGGAACAAGTTGCCCAGCAGCGGCACCACCACCAACGAAGTGAGCAACACCAGCGCCACGGGGATGCTCTCGATCTGCCAGAAGCTCACCTCGGGGTGCGCGTAGAAGAGCGCGAATCCGCCGTAGACCGCCATGACGTTCCACTCGAGGGGCACGGCCATGGGCATGTTGCTGAAGATGAAGAAGTGGAGGCCCACCATGCCCACGAGGCCCAGCGTGAGCGGCCAGCCGCCCACCGCGAAGGCCAGCAGCATGGGCATGAGCAGCTCCAGCAGCGTGCCGAAGTGCGCCAGCGCCGTGGTGTGCGCCGCGGGCCGCACGTCGCTTGGGTAGCTCTTGTAGACGCGCCGCCGCAGCCACTTGGGCTGCAGGATGGGGTGGTTGCTGGTCATCACGCCCACCACCGTGGGGAAGTGGTGGTTGCACTTGGACACCCCCGCCCAGAACCAGATGGCGAGCTGCACGGCCTTCGCGCCCGCGATCCAATTGGGCAGCAGCGCAAAGCACAAGATGGTGGGGAAGTAGTGCTCCGCGCGCGCCGCGAGGAACAGCGTCTTGTCCGCCACACCCATGAGCGGCACCAGCACGGCTAGCGCCAGGAACACGTGTGTGGAGATGGCCGGCGACACCAGCCCGAACACGCTCAGGCCGATGACGCTCGCGTACAGCAGCACATCCACCACCGTGCGCTGGCTGCCGCCCAGCACGGGCAGCTGGGGGAAGAGCGCGAGCTTGGTGGTGCCTGGCCGCAAGAAGTACAGGAAGCCGCCGAACGGAGGCAGGTAGCGCCCAGTCAGTGGGCCGCTCGAGCCCGCGAGGCCCAGCGCCTCCATGGTCATGGTGAGCAGGATGGCCTTCTGGAACGCCACCGGGTGCGACCACCACGCGCCGAAGTCCGCGGTGCTGCCGAGGCCAGGGGTGAAGCCGCAGAAGAAGAACCAGAGCGCGATGTAGCCCGCCACCTTCAGCAGGTAGAACACGTACACGGCCAGGGGCGAGCCATAGCCCTCGAGGCACCACGCGAGGCACACTTGGCGCGCGCGCTCGGGCAGCGGCAGCTTCTCCCAGGCGTAGACGTCGTACTCGGCGAGCGTGGGCTTGATGAGCTTCATGGTGGTGAGCCTCGCAGGTCAGGGGCGCGCTGGGCCGCACACGCCGTGCGGGTCGCTGCAGAGCGGCGCCACACAGCTGGCGTCGGCGCTGATGCCCCCGTCCAAGCAGCACACGCTGTCGGCGCACAGGCCCGTGGTGGTGCAGGCCTCGCCCAGCAGGCGCACCTCGCAGGTGGGGCTGCGGATGCAGCCGCGGTCCGCGTCGAACACCTCGAGCTCGCCGCATGCGCAGGCAGGCAGGGCGCAGTCCAGGTCCGAGAAGCGGCCGCAGGTGGTGGGCGCGCAGATGCCCAGCATCCACTCACCGCCCGTGTTGGCGCACAGCACGTCGGGCGCGACCGTGGCGATGATCTCGCAGAGTGGCCCGTCCACGCAGCCCACGCCGGGTCCGAACACGCGCGAGGCCCCGCAGTCGCACGCCGGTGTGGCCTGGGCGCAGGCTTGCGAGGAGGGGACGCCGCACTCGAAGTGCCCGCACCACTCGGGGCGGTTGAACCAGGCACCTCCCGTGGCCGTGCAGAGGGCCGCATCGCACGACGCATGCGCGGCCTGGCAAGCGGCCACCGTGGCGTACACCGCGCACTCGGGCCCGGTGCAGTTGCAGTGCACCGGCACGCAGACCGAGCCATCCCAGAACGCGGCGGTGACCGGCGCGCACACCGCGACGGCGCACAGGTCGATGGCTGCGGCCATGGGCTCACACGAGGGCACGTAGGGGCCCGAGTCCTCTGGGACCCCGTCGTCAGGCTGGCCACCGCCGTCCGGGCCGGGCGAGTGCGCCGAAGAGCACGCGGACACGAGCGCACCGAGCACCAGCAGTGCGAGCAAGAGGCCGAGAGTCGAGTGCTTGGTCATGGGCGTGCTCCAGGGAAGACAACCGGAAGCGTACCGCATGGCCCCGGAAGAATCCCTCTTCACCACACGCCCGGGATGAGCCGGTGACGAACGCGCGCGGTGTATTCGGCGTGGCCTCCGAGCGCCCCGAGGGCCCGCTCCTCGGCCGTGATGCGCCAGGCGAGGGCGAGCCCCACGAGCACCAGCAGGCCCGCCGCGAACAGTGCGTGGAGGTGGAGCACCAGCGCCGCGAACATCAGGAGTTCGCTCGCATACATGGGGTGCCGCACCAGGCGGTACGGCCCGCGGTCCACCAGCCGCCGGGCGCCGGGGAGCACCGCGAACGAGCGCCCCAGCGCCAGCATGGAGAGCAGCATCCCCAGCGCACCGAGCGAGAACAGCAGTGTGGCCGCGGGGCTGAAGCTCAGGTCCGGCGAGGCGCTCACGAAGGCCCCGAGCGCGAGCGAAGGCAACGCCGGCAGCCACATGACCACGCGCGGTGGGCCGCTCTCGGGCAACCGCACCAGGAAGAGCCCCGCCATGACCACGTGCACCGCCACCACGCCGGCGGTCACCGGCCACGGGCGCCCTGCCGCCCCCTGCAGGCACATCCACGCGACGTGCAGCGCGGACACCGAGAACACCACGTCCGCCCAGCGGGCGGCCCGCTCCCCTCGCCACGCGGGCTTCAGTAGAACGTCCAGCCCCAGTTGAACATGTACGAGAGGCCGTTGAGCACCACCACCACGATGACGAGGCCCACGATCCCACCCAGCTGGCTTCCACCTTGACCCATGACGCTGCTCCTCGGCCGGATCGAGAGTGACCCCGCGCCCGGCCGAGTATACGGAGGCACGCCGCGTTTCCCACGGGATTGTCACCCGCCGCGCATGGCAAGCTGGCCGCGTGACTCGAGCCCCCCCTTGGAGCGTGCTGGTCGTGCTCGGTTTGCTGGCCGCGCCCACGAGCAGCGAGCGCGCAGCAGCGCAGGCCTGCGCCACGGAGCAAGACGAAGTCTTCCGCTCGCCTCACCCTCTCGGTCCTCGGGGGATCACACTTGCAGCCGTGCGGGGCCGGGTCTTTGGTGCATGGATCGTGGACACGGGCCGCGTGGCTGTGCTGGACCTGACATCGCAGACCGCCACTCCCCGCTACGTGACGATCCCCATCGCCAACTTCGTGGCGCTGCGAGAGGCCGACGGCGGGATGCTGCTGGTGACGCATGCGGCTTGCGGCGCGAGAGGCCGGACCGACTGCTTGTTCGCCCGCACACTGGACCACGAGGGCAACGCGCGTGGAGCGCTGAGCACCGTGCGCGTGCCGGAAGCGCCACAGTTCGTTCACGCGGCGGCGCGCGGCAGTGAGGTGGTCTACGGGGTGCTGTTCGAGCACAGAACGCCGATGGTGGTGCGCTATGGCGTCGCGCCCGACGGCGCCCTCGGGGCCACGATCGGTGGTGGGCGGGGGCGAGGCCGAGGACGCGACTGGATCGCTCTCGGCCTGTTCTGGACCGGGGACTCGGTGCGATTCCTCTCGTGGGAGCGGGTGCGTGGAGACGGCCCGCGGTTCGTGATGGTGCAGACCGGCCGCCCCGACGGGGTGGAGCTCCACGGCATCCCGGAGGGCCTCTGGCCGGCGGCGCTGCGCGACACGCCGAGCGGGGCGCTCGATCTGGTGCTCCATGACACCGACGACACCCCCTTCCTCGTGGCGGAGGTCGGCCCGCGGGGGAGGCTCGCGGCGCCTCGTGCGTTGCCCCTGGACCGCTCCCATGTCCCACCTCCACTCCCTTCCATGGGAGTCGACCTACGCTACGAACCCGCCGCATTCGTGGCGCGGTTCTCGCGCACGGGAGACGACTGCCCGCCGTGTGACGAAGCGCGCCTCGCGCCTGCACGGCGCCGCGACCACGCCACCCCAGCCCCCCTCGAGATCACGCCGATGCCCAACGGGGCCATCGCGCTGTGGGTGGACCAGGATGGCGAGGTCGACACGGTGTTCATGGCGCACATCCGCTGCCGCCGGTGAGCCACCGGGGTTCGGTTCCTCGACGGCGGACGCGCAGACGCGTATTCGTTTGGGCATGAGCACTCCCAACAAGGCAACGGCGCCGGCTTCCACCACTGCCCCCACGGGGGAGCACCACCACCTGCGCTTCCACGCGGGCAGCGTGCACCTCGCGCCCGCCTTCGGAGGCGACTGGTTCGGAGTGCGCGCCGAGCGCTTCGCGCGCTTCTTCGGCACGCCCACGTTCCTGATCGCGCAGAGCTTGCTGGTGCTGGTGTGGATCGTCCTGAACGCAGCGGGTGTGGTGGCCTTCGACCTCTACCCGTTCATCTTGCTGAACCTGGCCTTCAGCCTTCAAGCGGCCTATGCGGCACCGCTCATCTTGCTTGCCCAGACGCGCCAAGCCGACCGCGACAAGGCCGCCGCCGAGAACGACGCGAGGCACCGCGAAGACCTCGCGCGCGAGGCGCTCCGCCAACAGGACGAGAGCCACACCCAGCTGAACCTCCTGGTCACGCTCATCAACCGGAACACCGAGCTGACCGAGCTGACGCACAAGCTCAGCTTGCAGATCGACGGGCTGACCCGTGAGATCCACGAGCAGGTCACGGCGCGAGGAGCGCAGCCTGGGACGCCCCGGTGAGCTCGCCCGCGGCAGCGTCGTCGGGCCCGCCATCGCCCGGGCTTCACTCCGCCACTCACGCCGGCCTGGCCAGCACCTGGCGCGCGCTGGCCGAGGCGCGGCGCGCGGTGCCCATCACGCTGGTCTGTTCGGCCTTGTTGGCCACCGAGTACCTGACCACCCGCAGCCTGCCCGCGCTGTTGACGCTGCTGGGGTTCCTGGTCGCGTTCGTACTGCTGGTGCCCGCCGCGTGGCGCTGGGTGGAACGGGGCTCGCGTGCTCCCGCCCGTGGGCTCGCGTATGGCCTGCTGTGCGTGTCGCTCGTGGCGCTCACCACGGTGGGCCTTCCCCCGCTGCTGGGCTTCGAGCCCTACGTGGCGCACCCGCCGGCGGCGGCGGCCATCCTGACGCTGGCCGCCATGGCGGGGTTCATCCTGGGGCGCGACATCGACCTGTCCGCGGGCCTCATCATGGCCGAGCAGCGCAGCTCCGAGCTGCTGCGAGAGGCCGAGAACGCGCGCCTGCTGGCGCTGCGCCAGCACCTCGACCCGCACTTCTTGTTCAACACGCTGGGGGCCATCGCCGAGTGGTGCCGCGAAGACCCGCTGGTGGCGGAGCGCGCTCTCTTGGAGCTCTCCACCATGCTGCGCACGCTCTTCGACGGCATCCGCACGCCGCTCTGGCCCATCGCGCGCGAGGTGGAGGTGCTGCTGGCGCTCCAGCGCCTGTACGCGCTGCGCGACGACGAGCGCTATCCGCTGAACACGGACCTTTCGGGGCTATCCTCGGCGGACATGGTCGAGATCCCGCCGCTGGTGCTGCTGCCCCTGTTCGAAAACGCGCTCACGCACGGCGCGCCCGGAGCCCCCTTGTCGCTGGCGCTGGCCGTCACAGCCGGGGCGCTCGAGGTCACGCTCTGGAACTCCGGCGAGTACCGCGGGCGCCGCGAGGGGGGAACGGGCATCGACACCGCAGAGCGTCGCCTGCGCATCGCGTTCGGGAGCGCAGCCCAGCTGAGCGTGGTGGCCGAGCCTCGGGACGGAGTGGCCGGCACCTGCACCCGCGTCCGCATCGCGGCGTCGCCCCCGCGCACGCCCGGAGCCTCGGCATGACCCCGCTGCGCGTCATCGTGGCCGACGACGAGAAGATGGCCCGCAAGCGCGTCACGCGGCTCCTCGAGCAGCTGGGCAACACCGTGCTGGTGGCCGAGTGTCGCTCGGGCGACGAGGTGCTGCGCCACCTGGACCCGGCCCACGTGGACGTGGCCCTGCTGGACGTGGACATGCCCGGCATGAACGGGCTCGAGACGGCTCGGCTCGCGGCGCTGCGCGGGGTGCCGGTCATCTTCCTCACGGCCCACGAGCAGCACGCGGTGGAAGCGTTCCAGCACGGCGCGGTGCACTACCTGCTCAAGCCCGTGGACGCCCCTGCGCTAGAGCAGGCCCTCGCGCGGCTGCGCGCCCGCATGCTCGCAGCGCAGGTCACCCAGCCGGACACCAAGCTGCCGGACAGGGTGGCGCTCACCGTGCGCGGAGACGTGGTGCTGGTGCCGCCCGCGTCCATCACGCATGCGCTCTACGACGGCGAGCTGGTCACCGTGTTCACGGCGGCGCGGTCCTACATCACCGACGAGTCGCTGCAGGACCTCGAGGCGCGGGTCACGGGGCAGTCGCTCATGCGGGTGCATCGCCGCGCGCTCTTGAACCTCAGCCACGTGGAGCGCCTGCGCGCGCTGCCCACCGGGGGCTACACGGCCGTGCTGAGCGGCGGCGCCGAGGTGCCCGTGTCGCGCCAGGCGGCCCGCGACCTGCGCAAGCGCTTGGGCGTCTGAGCCACTTGCGCCCGCGGTGACGCGCCGCTCGAGCACGCCCTGCGACCGCTCACCACGGGTTGGCGACCGCTCGCGGAACCGCCTGCGGCAGGACCCCGCTCGCGCCCCCAGAGTGCTCGCATGCACTCCACCCACCGTCTCCGGTCCCGCGCGCGCCAGCTGCTCTTCGTGACCCTCGCGCTCGCCTTGCTCTCCGCCGCCTTCCTCGGCTGCGGTGCCCCCGCCCTGCTGGTGCTGCGCGACCTGCGTGACCCGGCACTGCATCGCGGTGGGGTCCCACACCGAGCGCTGCTCCTGCACCGCAGCCTGAGCGAGCGCATGGAGCCGTGGGCGCGTGAACGCGTGGCCTCCGGCGTGGCGGCCAGCGTCCCGCTCTACGACGTGCCGCAAACGGAGTGGCCCATCTTCAGCGCCGTCTTCTTCCTGAACGCGACGGAGGCGCTGGCCGAGCAAGGCGTGGACGTGCGTTACGCCATGCCCAGCGTCGAGGCCGCGCGTGACCTGATCATGGATCCCTTGCACCACACCTGGGTGCGCACTCACTGGGGCAGCGACTACCTGCACGACCACAACGTGTTCTTCCGCTCGCTGCTCATCGCCGGGCTCACCAGCTACGAGGCGCTCACCCGCAACGGTCGCGACGTGGCCTTTTTGCGCGACCAAGTGGAGACCCTCGCCGCGGACCTCGACGCCTCGCCGCACGGCGTGCTCGAGGACTACCCGGGCGAGACCTACCCCATCGACGTCATGGCCTCCATCGCCTACATCCGGCGCGCCGACCGCGTGCTGGGCACCGACCACAGCGCGTTCGCGGCGCGTGCGCGGCGCGCGTTCGTCGCCCCGTACGACGACGAGCTGGGCCTCGTGCGCTTCCGCGTGGATCTCTATGGCGACGCGCCACCCGTGCCCAACCAGCCGGGCCGTGGCATCGGCAACTCGTGGGTGGGCATCTATGCCGCCGAGCTCTGGCCCGAGGACGCGGCGCGCTGGCACGCGACCCACAGCGAGCACTTCTGGCAGGACGCGGGCTGGGCCACGGGCTTCCGCGAGTATCCACGCAGCGCACAGCAGGGCGAGTGGACCTTCGAGATCGACGCGGGCCCCGTGGTGGGCGGCTTCGGCACCTCGGCCAGCGCGTTCGGCATCGCCGCGGCGCGCCGCAACGGGCGCCTGGACCAAGCCTACGAGCTGACCACGCAGATGGTGGCCACCGGCTGGCCCGCGCTCGACGGCTCGCTGCGCAGCCCGCAGGCCTTCTCGCACCCGTGCGCGCCCATGCTGGGGGAGAGCGCGCTCCTCTACTTCCTCACACTGCAGCCCGCGCCCGGCGTGCCCATCGTCACCGGTGGGCAGCTGACACCGCTGGTCTACATGGCGCTCGCCGTCTACTTGGGTGGGTTCGCGCTGGGGCTCTGGCTGAGCGTGGTGCTGCTTCGCCGGGCGGGGTTCCGAAGCAAGGCTACCGCGACGAGAGGTAGCGTGCCTTCGCAGGCGCGGGCTGGCACTCTTTCCCCATGAGCGTTGGTGGTTGGCGGTCCCGCGGCGCGCGATACGCGCTCGCGTTGTTGGTGGTGACGGGCTGCGTGGCCACCGGTTGCGGCGGTGGCGCAGGCGACGCGGACGCGGGCCTCGACGCGTCCAGCGCAGGGGACGCGGGCCGCATGGACGCGAGCACGACCGACTCGGGGGCCACCGATGCGGGTGGAGGCGCCGACGGAAGCACGGCGCTCGACTCGGCGCTGATGGACGCGGACACTATGGATGCCGATGTGGACGCGGGCCCCTCGGACGCGGGCTACGACGCGGGTGATCCTGACCTGGGCATGCCCGGCGAGGTCACCACGTACCTCGTGCGCATCGACGAGCGTGACTGTCTGCCGCCTGCGTGCGGTGGCTTCTTCGTGCAGGCCGTGAACCAGGCGGAGACGCCGTGTGCCGACGGCAGCATGGCGACACAGTGCTACGTGGCCGAGCTGGACTGGGCACCGAGCGGCCTGGGCATGGCAGACCAGACACGCGCCGTCAGTGCCGCGGGCGGGCTCTTGCTGGACGCGCGCATGGAGCAGCGCCAGCTGGGCAACGCGGGCGTGTTCGGCGTGCTGCGGGTGGACGGTGCGTGGATCTGTGAGTGGGGCGTGCGCGTGGATCCGCCTTCGTTGCTGCCCTTCCACTCGTTGGCGCGCACGCCGCTGCTGTGTCTCATCGACCCCTGCTTCAACATCCGGGCGACCACGATGAACACCAGCGACGACGTGATGGTGTCGGGGTTGGACCTCAGCATGGCGGGCGCGTCCGCGGCGCAAGTCATGGTCGGCCAAGCCGCGCTCGAGGCCGGCACCTTGCGGGCCACAGGCCAGGTCCAGACGGACACCGTTCCGGGCCCGGGCGGCTTCGGCGAGACGTACGGCGCCACCCAGTTCTACGTGCCGCTCCCGCTCGTGTCCCGCTAGTCGCGTGCGCGCGCCGTCTCAGTCGGTCCGCAAGACGACCGCGCTGTGCTCCATGCGCAGCACCGCCGTCACTTCTCCCGGCGCGCCGATGGCGAACTCGAAGGTGGGGCCGTTGCGGGCCGTGACGCGCGCGAGGACGGGCTCCTCGTAGCGCCCCCCGAGCACCAAGCGCACGGGGGTGTGCGTCTGGCGGGCGTTCTCTAGCAGCGTCTCGAGCGTCTCGAGCGAGGAGGGGTGTTGGGAAGGTCGCATCGTGGTCAGTGTACACGCCGAGGCCCCGGGTGCCTCCGCCCGTGGCTGCGCCTCCGGCTCCAACTCGCCGCCTGGCGAGCGAGGTGCTGCTAGAACCTCCCCCCGTTCGCGTGTAGGTTGTCGGCCATGACGACGCGGCACGCCCCCTCCTCCTTCGTCACCGCCCTCGCGCTCCTGCTCGCGCTCGGAGCCAGCGCCTGCGGGTCCTCGGGTGCACCCGCCACGGAAGAGCCCACCACGGGCGGCGAGTCCGAGAGCGCGCCCATCACGGTCACCACGTGGACCATGGCGTGCACCGCGCCGATCGAGGCGCTCAGCCAAGTGCCCGAGGCCTCGCGCTTCCTGCAGCTGCTCGAGCCTGCGCAACTGGTGCAGGCGCTCACCGAGATGCAGGGGGGCACCGTGTTCGTGCCCACCAACGCGGCGCTCGAGGCCCTGCCCGCGGCCATCGAGCAAGACCCGGCCGCGCTGCGCAACTTCCTCGCCGGGCACTTCACCATGGGCACCGTCTCCACCGCGCTCCTGCTCGAGGCGGGCAGCGTGGAGCTGTTCGACCAGCAGCGCACCAGCCTGCCGGTGGTCACCTCGCGCGGCGCCACCACGGTGGGCCCGGCGCATGTCATCCGCCCCGACCTGCGCTGCGAGGGCGTGACCATTCACCTGGTGGACAGCGTGCTGCCCGTGGGCGCGTTCGACCCCAGCGAGAGCCCCAACCCCTTCCAGGTGAACCTCTGGCGCATGCCCGCCGAGTGACCTGAGCGCCCGCGTCCCCTCACGAACCCCGGAGAACCCCATGGCCAAGAGTGATTCAGACAAGTCGGTGAGCTTCATGCGTTCGCTCTGCATGGGGCAGATCGAAGAAGACGTCCTCCTGCCGTTCCCCACCATGAGCGACGACGAGAAGGAGATGCTGCGTGGCGTGTCCGACGCGCTCTCCACCATGCTGGGCGCCCACGCGCACGACTTCCGCAAGTGGGACCGCGAGGGGCACTTCCCCGAGAGCTTCATCGACGAGCTCAAGGAGTTCGGCGCGTTCGGCCTGGTCATCCCGGAGGAGCACGGTGGCCTCGGCTTCGGCAGCATGGCGTACTCGCGCGCCCTCCAAGAGGTGGCCAAGTACGACGCGTCCACCGCGGTGACCATCGGCGCGCACAGCTCCATCGGCATGCGCGGCCTCTTGCTGTTCGGCAACGAAGACCAGAACGCGCGCTACTACCCGAAGCTCGCCACCGGCGAGATGATCGCGGCCTTCTGCCTCACCGAGCCGGGCGCGGGCTCCGACGCCGCCTCCATCACCACCAAGGCCCACCGCGAGGGCGACGAGTGGGTGCTGGAGGGCAACAAGCTGTGGATCACCAACGGCGGCATCGCGAGCTTCTTCACCGTGTTCGCCAAGACCGACGAGGGCCGCAAGGGCGGCATGACCGCGTTCCTGGTCACCAGCGACATGGCCGGCATCAGCATCGGGCCCCACGAGGACAAGATGGGCCTGCGCGCCAGCAGCACCACCACCGTGGCGTTCGACGGCGTGCGTGTGCCCAACGCCAATGTCTTGGGTGAGGTGGGCCAGGGCTTCAAGGTGGCCATGAAGATCCTCAACTCGGGGCGCACCGGCCTCGGTGGCGGCTCGGTGGGCGCCATGAAGAAGATCATCGAGCTGGCCACCGCGCAGGCCAGCGAGCGCGCCCAGTTCGGCAAGCCCATCCGCGAGTACGGCCTGGTGCGCCGCAAGATCGGGCACATGGTGGTGGACTGCTACGCGGCCGAGGCCGTGGTGAGCGTGGTGGCCGGCCTGGTGGACGCGGGCTTCGAGGACTACGCCGTGGAGGCCGCCATCAGCAAGGTGTACGCCACCGAGGCGCTCTGGCGCACCGTGGACGAAGGCCTGCAAATCGCGGGCGGCAACGGCTTCATGTGCGAGTTCCCCTACGAGCGCATGCTGCGCGACTGCCGCATCAACCGCATCTTCGAGGGCACCAACGACATCCTGCGCCTCTTCATCGCCCTCAACGGCATGGACGGCGTGGCCTCGGAGCTCAAGGAGCTCATGAGCGTGCGCAAGTCCCTCTTCTCGGCGCCCATCAAGGGCTTCGGCGTGCTCCAGGACTACGCCGCCAAGCACGCGCAGCTGGCGACCGGCGCGAAGCGCCAGGGCACCCACTTCACCAAGCTCTCGCCGCAGCTGGGCAAGCACGCCGAGGCCTTCGAGCAGTCCACCCGTGAGCTCGCCAGCGCCGTGGACCGCATCCTGCGCAAGCACGGCAAGGAGATCATCGGCAAGCAGTTCGCCTCGAACCGCCTCGCCGAGATCATGATCGACCTCTTCGTGTGGGCCTGCGTCATGTCGCGCGTGAACTCGGCCATCGAGGCCGGCGCGGCTGACGTGGAGACACAGCTGCGGATCTTGGATGTGTTCGCCGGGCGCGCGGGTGGCCGGATTCGGACGAACTTCCGGAAGATCGACGACAACGACGACGAGCACATCAAGGCGCTGTCGGACCACGCGTTCGAGCTGGGGAAGTTCGGGTGGGACACGCTCTAACTCATCGTCGCGCCTTGCCTGCGAACCTTCGTGCGTCGCCGGAGTTCTCCGGCAATCCTGATCCGCGCTCTAGCCGACTTCTCTCAGACCAGCCAGACCCGCGTCGCTGCGGCGGCGCGTCAAGTGCTCGGAACCCTTGACGATGAGGGTGCGAGGGCGGCCCACTCATCGAAGTAAGTTGCCGCCGGCTCTCTGACTTCGGGAGCTAACCCATCAAGCACGTCCCGCGTCCCCAAAACGATTGCGTGCAACGCGTGCCGGATGGGCAACCACTGTTCCGCAAGGCCGGTGCGATCGAGTCGATCTCGAACGAGTGCCGCTCGATCCCAGCAAACGGCGAAGCGCAGGAGCGCATCGACCGCGGACCGGGTTATCGCGGCACCGCCCCCGCTCAAGAGACGAATCTCGGCGTCGGCCGCAAGGGAATCATGCTTTGCGACCAGCAGCAGCACGCGAGGAACCATGATCGTCGTCAACTCTCATCCCACGCTCGATCGAAGGAACGGTGCACTGATCGAAAAACGTATCCATCGCCAACTGAACCAACAAGAGCATTGAGCCAGGACCATCGGCGCTGTCAATAGATTTTACAAGCTCGATCTTATGTACCCACAAGAGCGCCGGATTCATCATGAATTCATCCACAGTTTGACGAATGAATTTCGATACATTGTGACTCGACAGATCTTGCGAGTGATTGGCTGAACGCTCCGTGAGAAGCGCCTCGAATCTCTCGCGAACCCATCGCACCTTGGTGGCTCTATCGACAATTCGGAGGCTGTACACATCCGTGTTTTCAACTCGATTCGCGATACTGTCTGACTCGACGCTGCGGCTTCGCGCAAGCTCCCACAGGAGGCCTGTCTTCATATTGTTGTTGGGAAGTCGCTCGAGCAGAGACAGCGCGAGTTCGACGTCGTGTGCGCTGGGCAGCCCACCCCCGAGTACCCTCATTATGCGGCTCGCTTCCTGAGTGAGGCCACGCTTTCCATGCATCGATTCAAGGAAACGCACCAACCAGATGAGCTTCCGTCGGACGCGTCGACTCGCGCGCATCAGATACCAGATATTGAAGAATCGCTCGGAAATCTGAAATGCGTGTCTCTTTGACCTCCTGCCGGTCTTCTTGTCGACCGAAAGCACCTTCTCGACAATGCCATCGGTGACCAGTCGATCAAGCTGAGCTGAGACCTTGTTCAGCTCAAGGCCAACATGCTCCGCGACATCACTGGCGCGTGCGGGGTCCCAGAGGATGCACAGCGCATCGACAACCTGCTGCGCTTGGTCGGGCAACACCTCGAACCGCGCCTTGTAGAGCGGAGTGTGGCGATCGAGCAGCATCTCGAGGTCCCCGCGCACGTCGCCATGAGTGGATGCCGCTAGGATCCCGTACAGGGTAGCAATGGTCCTCGGGTTTCCTCCCGCCAGGGTGCGAACCGCCGCCACGCGCTCGGGGGTCTCCACCACGATGCGACGCACCTCTTCGTTGCCCTGCCGGTCGGCTAGCGCGAGCAGCACATCACGCGCCTCTTCATCTTGCAGACCGCCAAGGCGTGTCACGCGAAAGAAGTCGTAGAACGCTTGCCCATAGCGGTGGGTGTGCTCAATCGCGTTCGAGCTCGCGCCGATGAGCACCAGCGCGTCCGACTTAGAGATGGCGTCCCGGAGCGCCCAGTCGGCCTCCTTGATGCGGTCGAACACGACGTCGGCGTTGTCGAGCAGCAGCACGAGGCGCCGGCCGAGCCGCTTCGCCGAGGTGAAGAGGACGGTGCGAGCGGCGTCCTCCAAATCACCTGGTGAGCTGCGATGGGCGCTCTCGATGGCAGCGTCCAGGGCGTCGGACTGCTGCTTGTTGCCTTCCGCCTCTAGCGCATCCGACAGCGCGTCCAGGCAGTTCAGCCAAAGATCGCCCAGGTGCTTGATGTTGTACTGCTCCTCGGGAAACTGCAGGGGGATATAGGCCGCATTCAGTTCTGCGTCGTCCTGGATCTCATACGCGATACGTCGCAGGAGCGTCGACTTCCCCATGCCTCGCTGGCCCAGTATCAGGTGGTGCTGTGGGGTCGACGTCGTCCGGGACCGCAAGTCGGCGACCAGCGAGTCGAACTGCGCCCGGCGGGCTACGAAGTCCCGCTTGAGTTCGTCCTTGGACAGCAGGTGCGGGTTGTAGAGGGCAACGCCGTGCAGCGACTCTCGGGTGGGGTCAGACACGGTTTCCTCGGCGCGCGAACTTCTTCCAGTACGCGTGGAGCATGGGGGAACGGAACTTCCAACGACCGTCCTCGGCGCACACGATGTAGCCGTCGGAGAGCAGGTCGTTCATCACCATCCGGCAAGCAGCGACCTGCTTCTCATCCACCATCGTGACGAAGAGCGCCTCCTCGGTGGGCCCGAGAGGGTCGACTGCGATGGTGTCGAGGAGGTCGTGGGCGAGGTCCGCGTGCGCCTGAATGAACTGCTGGGCGAGGCGCTCCTCCCAGTGCGCATAGATGACCCGCTGCTCGACTGACACGAGTCGGCCGAAGGCGGTGTCCACGGAGTGCGTGTCGAGCTCTCCTCCATCGCGGCGGATGTCATCGAGCTCCCTGATGAAGTGGGCGAGAAAGAACGGGATCGGCCACCCAACGCGACCTAGTAGATAGGCACGCGTGGGTGGGTCCAGTTCAAAGCCCGCGCGCTCGGTCGCTTGAGTGATGAAACCGTCGGCGTCTTGAGGACTGAACTCCCCGAGGTGCATGGCTTGGAGGTCGTTGATGGTCGACGTGAGCCCCGCAGCGCGCGTGATGCTGTCGAGACCCACGGAACCCGCGAGCAACCAGCGGACGTTGTCCAGACGCTGACGCACGCCGCGGAACCACTCGAGGAACGCTCTCGCCCGGGCTGGGTCTTGCTGGAGGAGGTTGAGCACGAACAGCGGCAGTTCGTCGATCAGGAAGAGGTACTTCTTGTCCTGGTGCTCAGAGAGCACGCGGATGAGCGCCTCGCCCAAGTCGCGCCACGGAGCCGCGGCGGCTTCATCGAACGTGAAGGCGACGGGACCTAGCGTCGCGGCTTTGGGAAGGAAGCGTGCGAAATTGGTAGCCCACGGCTTGTTGCCGAGCTTCTGGATGATGGTTCCATCCACCTCGAGAACGGCCCTGTACAGGTCGCGCACGAGGGTCAGCTCGTCTTGGCAACCTGCCACGCTCTGTTGGAAGGTGGCGAAGTCGTGCTCGGTCGCGTCAACCGCCATACGGGCAAGGATGGAGCTCTTGCCCACGCGACGCGGCGCGAGCAGCAGCACATGACCAGAGTCCAGTAGTGACCAGAGGCGCCGTAACTCCCTGGAACGTCCGAAGAAATCGTCACCCTTGGCGATGGGACCGGCGATGGGGAGCTTGGGCATCTTCGTCTCCAGTGTGCTGGTTACGCAACGCTTCTGTTGTGCAACAAATTCATTGTACAACAAAAACGTTGTACAACAAGACTGTTGTGAAAGAAGAACGAACGCGACGCTCCATGCCTGTCACGGGGGCCTCAGGATGACGGCCACGCTCTGAACTGACTCGACCTCTTCCGGCCCTGGCGCCAGTTGACAGCGCGCACCCCCCACCGCAGTAGAATCGACCCATGGATCGTCGCGAGCACCCCTACCTCCCCTTCCTCCACCAAGTGCAGGGCCCCGCCAAGTACCTGGGCGGCGAGCCCGGCGAGATCCACAAGGACTGGGACTCGGTCAGCTGCCGCGTCCTCCTCGGCTTCCCCGACATGTACGAGATCGGGATGAGCCACCTTGGCTACAAGATCCTGTACGGGCTCATCAACGCGCACCCGAAGCTCTTGGCCGAGCGCTGCTACGCGGTGTGGCCCGACATGGAGGCGAAGCTCCGCCAGCACGAGGTGCCGCTGCTCTCGCTCGAGTCGGGGCGGCCGCTGCGCGACTTCGACATCGTGGGCTTCTCGCTGCAGTTCGAGCTCACCTACACCAACATCCTGCAGATGCTGGACCTGGGTGGCATCCCGCGCTGGGCGCACGAGCGCGGGGAGACCGACCCGCTGGTCATCGCGGGCGGCCCCGTGGCCACACACGCGGAGCCCATCGCGCCGTTCATCGACGTGTTCCTGATCGGCGACGGCGAGGCCAAGCTGCCCGAGGTCATGCTCGCCTGGGCGGCCCTGCGTGACGCTGGCGTGCCGCGCCGTGAGCGCCTGGTGGCGCTGGCCAAGCTGGGCGGGCTGTACGTGCCCGCGCTCTACGAGACCATGCTCTCTCCGGACACCGGCCTCTTGGTGGTGGAGCCCGGTCACCCCGACGCGCCCTACCCGGTGGAGCGCACGTTCGTCGCGAACCTGGACGAGTATCCCTTCCCGACCGGCGGGCCCGTGGCCGCCACCGAGACCATCTTCGACCGGGTCTCCGTGGAGGTCGCGCGCGGCTGCACCGAGGGCTGCCGCTTCTGCCAGGCCGGCATGATCTACCGCCCGGTGCGCGAGCGCGGGCCGCAGCAGATCATCGACACCATCGTGACGGCCGTGAAGAACGGCGGCTACGACGAGGCCTCGCTCACGTCGCTGTCCACCGCCGACTACAGCGCCATCGCGCCGCTGGTGCAGCAGACCATGAAGGCCCTCGAGGGGCAGCGCGTGAACGTGAGCGTGAGCTCGCTGCGCGCCTACGGCCTGAGCGAGGACGTGCTGGACGACATGAAGTCGCAGCGCGCCGGCGGCCTCACGTTCGCGCCCGAAGCGGGCACGCAGCGCATGCGCGACGTGGTGAACAAGAACGTCACGGAAGAGCAGCTGCTCGAGACGGCCGAGCGCGTGTTCTCGCGCGGCTGGAAGAAGATGAAGCTCTACTTCATGATCGGGCTTCCCACCGAGGAAGACGAAGACGTGGAGGGCATCGTCTGGACGGGGCACCGCGCGTGGAAGCGAGGCGCCGAGGCCCGCCGCGACAACCGTGGCGAGGTCACGGTGAGCGTGTCCACGTTCGTGCCCAAGCCGCACACGCCCTTCCAGTGGTCGGCCATGAACGACTACGACGAGGTGCGCCGGAAGCAGCGCATCCTGCGGGACGCCGCGCGCCGCAGTAAGGTGAAGCTCAAGGTGCACGACTCGAAGGGCTCGTGGCTGGAGGGCGTCTTGGCGCGCGGCGACCGACGCCTGGCGAACGTGATCTCCGACGCGTACGACGGCGGCTGCCGGTTCGACTCGTGGGACGACCAGATGAAGCTCGGCGTGTGGAGCGACGCCATGGCCGCGCACCAGATCGACACGGCGGCGCTGCTGGGCACCCTGCCCGTGACCGCGCGGCTGCCCTGGGACCACCTGGACGTGGGGCTCGAGGACGGCTTCTTGGCGCGCGAGTACAGGAAAGCCCTCAAGAACAAGCTCAGCCCGCCGTGCGGCAAGGTGGCCGGCGCGTTCATCCACCACACCAACGTGAAGGACGCCAGCGCCGACACGCGCCGGCTGGTCTGCTACGACTGCGGCATCGCGTGCGACATGACCGAGATGCGCGAGGAGCGCTTGGTGCGCCTGCGCGTGCTCGGCGCCGAGGAGCCTCGCCACGCGCTGCCCAACGTCACCGTCGATCCCGGCCAGCCGGAGGCAGACGACCACGAGCTGAGCACGGCGCAGCAGACCCTGAACGCCCTCGCGGAAGCGGAGGCGGCTCAAGACGCGGCGGAAGCGGCCGAAGCAGCGCGTGACGCCGAGAGCGACGCCACCCCGAGCAACCCGCAGACGCCCTACGTGAACGTGCCGCACACGCGCAAGGACCAGGGCGAGCGCATGCGCCTGCGCCTCGCGTTCCAGAAGACGGGGCGCTTCGCGTTCCAGGGGCACCTCGACCTGGTGCGCCTGTTCCCGCGCATGTTCCGCCGCCTGGACATGCCCATGTACTACACCGAGGGCTTCCACCCGCGGCCCGAGATGACCTTCTCGCCGGCGCTCTCGCTGGGCATCCCCAGCCTCGGCGAGTTCCTGGACCTCAAGCTGCGCGCCGGGTTCGTGGCCGAGGCCGAGGTGGACGACCTGCTCGAGCGACTCAACGGCGTGGCCTTCGAGGGTGTGCGCTTCACCGGCGCGCGGGTGCTGGGGCCCAACGACCCTGCGCTCGGGCGCATCCTGACCGACGCCGAGTGGGTGGCCGCCATCCCGCGGTCCGCGATCCCGTCCCTGGGCTTCGCCGACGAGGCCGCGTTGCGCGCGCACGTGGAGGCCCGCGCGGCGAGCGACAGCATCGAGGTGGTGCGCCGCGTGAAGGGCATCGGCCGGGTCATCAACGTGCGTCAGATCCTGCGCGAGGTGGCCGTGGGTGAGGGCCACGACAAGCTCGCCGAGGCCGGCCTGGTGGGCGACCTGATCCCCGTGCGCTTCACCACGTGGATGCGCGCCGAGGGCAGCGCCAAGCCGCTCGAGGTGATCGCCGCGCTGCTGTCGGCCGAAGCGACCGACGAGCTGCCGGTTCGCCTGGTGCGCAGCGGGCTGTTCGGCGTGCGCAACGGGGAGCGCCACTCGCCCATGGACCTGGCCGCCTTCCGCACCCCCCACTCCGCACGCCTGCAAGACACCGACGCGAGCAGCGCGGACGACATCGACGTGGGCGAGGTCGAGGCCGCCTCGTGAGCCGTCGCGACGACTTCCGCAGCCTGGTGCGGCGCGTGGGCGACCAGGCGCAGCGCACGCTCACCACCGGCCCCGTGGCGGCCGCCCGCAAGCTTCTGAGCGAGGTGGCCGCCCGCCAGGCGCGTGTCCCCGACGAGGTGCTCACGCGCGCCATCGCCCACGCCGAAGGGGTGCGCGAGGCCTCCGTGGCGTGTCAGGGAGGCCGCATCCGCATCGACGCCACCTTCGACGACGGCACACACATCGAGGTGGGCCTCGTGCCCTGGGACGTGCGCTTCGCCCCGCGCGGCGCCAAAGAGGTGGTCTTCCGCCTCGAGCCCCGCGAGCTGGGCCGTGAGCGCCACGTGCCCGAGCTGGTGGCCGCCGTCGCCGCCGTGGTGGCCCACACCCTCTGGTCGGTCGCCCTCGGCGGCGCCCCCATCAGCAGCCAAGGCGTGTTCGTGGACAAGGAGGCCGACGACCTCTTCCGCGTGGACCTGCGCAACGTCCCGGCCGTCCGCGCCCGCATGACCAACGGCAGCGTGGCCGCCATGTTCGAGGCGCTGGCGCTCGGCAACCTGCGCGCCGAAGAAGGCATGCTGTCGCTCACGCTGGAGCTGCCGGGCCTCACGCGCTGAGCGCGTCGGTGGCCTAGAGGCTTTGCAGCAAGCTCTGATAGGCGCGCTCCGCTTCAGCTGAGGATTCCACACATCTTGCTGGCAGCCGATTCGCCTTTCGGCAAGGCACCATGGGCACCCCGGACCGAGGTCCGGGGCAGCATCCCGGGCCTGGATCAAATCGGCATAGGGGGCCCGAGTAGTAGACTCGGGCTCCCCTGCCACACCACCTGGCATGCGGGTCCGCACCAGGCGGTTCGATGGGTTGAGGTCAGAGGGCGAGGCGTGGGAGGCCTAGCCCGTCGAAGAAGGCGATGGGGATTGCGGCGTTGATGGCCATGGCCGAGTTCCGCCACCAGCGCCGTGCGTTGCCCGCCACCTGTGCGGCAGCGTCGGCGCTCAGCCCCCGGACCCGCAGCTCACGGAACACGGTTGGGCCGCGTTTCCATTGTTTGAGCTGGTAGGCCCGCAGTCGATGACGGATCCACTCGTCTAGCTCCCTAAACCGCTTCCCTCTCGAAGCGACTCGGAAGTATCCGAGCCAGCCGTTCAGGTAGGCGGCGAGGGACTGGACGACTTCGGCGAGGCTGCGCCCACGCGTTCGACGCGTGAGCTCGCGCACTCGGTCCTTCATGGTGTGAAGAGCCTTGGGCGCCACCCGTAGCTTCGTTGCGCCCCCGGGAGCCTGCCACAGCGCGAAGCCGAGGAAGGGTCGCGCGGTCGCCCGAGCCACCGCGCTCTTGGCGTCGTTGACGCGGAGGCGGAGTCGGCCGAAGAGTGTCACCAGTGAGCGCATGACGCGTTCGCCGGCTCTCTTTGTCCGCACGAACACGCGCAGGTCGTCCGCGTAGCGGACGAACGCGTGGCCGCGCTGCTCCAACTCCTTGTCGACTTCGTCGAGGAGCACGTTCGCAAGTAAGGGCGACAGTGGGCCACCTTGCGGTGTGCCCTCGTGTCGCTCCACCGTGACCCCGTTCGCCATCACGCCTGCGTTCAGGTAGCGGCGGATGAGCCTCAGCACTCGCCGGTCCACTATTCGTTTCGCGAGCTTCCCCATGAGCACGTCGTGGTTCACGCGGTCGAAGAACTTCTCCAGGTCCACGTCCACCACCCACCGCTTCCCTCCGTCGACGATGGCGCACACCTCGCGCATGGCGCCGTGTGCTCCTCGTCCTGGGCGGAATCCGTGGCTGTGCTCCGAGAAGGTCGCGTCGAACGGCGGCTGCAAGACCTGCAACAGGGCCTGCTGAATCAAGCGGTCGAGCACCGTGGGGATGCCGAGCATGCGCTCGCCACCCCCGGGCTTCGGGATCATCACGCGGCGCACCGCGTGGGGTTGGTACGTGTCCGCGAGGAGTTCCTCGCGGACACGTACCCAATGGTCCTTCATCCACTCCGGCAGCTCATCCACCGTCATCCCGTCGATACCGGGACTCCCCTTGTTCCCTCTCACTCTCTTCAATGCGCGCTGCACGTTCGTGTGATCGAGCACACGCTCCATGAGCGCGTCCATTCCTGGGCCTTCGTTTCCGGTCGTCGCCGACGTCGCTTGCCCACTCCGCTCTGCTCTCGGGGTTTCACCCCTACCTTCGAACGGAAGCTCCAACTGCTTGGACTTCTGGACCATGGCTACATCGAGACTCCCGGGCGTGATGCCCTTCCCATCGTTCGGTCCTTCGGCACCGTCTCGCGACGCGGCCTACTACGACCTCGGCTGACTTCTCGCTCCGCGTCGTGAACGCGTCGCCCTTTCGGGCATGAGGCGAGATCTCCCCAGGTAAGAACGCTGACCTTCTCCGCACAACCGCCGGATCTACGCTGCAGCCCATTGTTCACTGCGGCTTCGCGGTCACCAGCCCGCTCGCCCCAGGCTGCCCCGCCTCGTATCCGTTTCTTGTTCATCGGCTCGCAGATGCGTTCCACGCTTCCTCCGGACGGTCGGTCACCCTCCCGCCCTTGCGCTTCCCTTCCTTCGTTGTGAACTACTTGGGGGAGGACTTTCACCTCCGGGTCAGCGCCCATGCTGGGCGCACTGGCGGAAGTCCGCCCCCTACCGGGCGCGGACTGCGTCGTTCAAGGTCGGATGTGTCTCGAGTTCCGCGTCATCCGCAGCTTGAAGCTCAACAGTTCTCCTGCTTGGAACTGCCCAGTCCGGGCCCGGTAGGGACTGGACTTCCGCGCCTGTCCGGGCCTGGGATGCTGCCCCGGCTTTCAAGCCGGGGTGCCAATATCCCTTGAAACAGGTCCGATTCATGCTGACCAGAGCCTGCCAAGACTTGTGTTGAATCCTCAGGCTGAAGC